>JAZQSB010000032.1:0-3393 GCA_045629885.1 Eubacteriales bacterium
CACCGTCCTCGGGAAGAAGTGCTCGCTTTTCAGCAGAGAGCGCAGTGGATGTGAGAGCATCGTTACAGCGTATCTCAAGCGTGCAAGTATAGTCGTAAGTTCCGACTGTGGTGAACAGCTTGTCGTTCTGAGCCTCAGGCAATATGAGATTTTTGGTACTTTCCGTGCATCCGCCGAGAAGTAAAAAAACCAGTGTAAAGATAAGAATGCATAGTTTTTTCATTGGTTTTGCCTCCGTAAGTAAAAAAGATTTAAATGTTTGTTTAATATTTCAAATTTCAATTGTAATTTGTGTAAAAAAGTGATATGATAAAAGGTGCTTTTGTTCACCGGAAGTGTTTGCCACTTTATTTCTGTCTTCGTTTATGTTATAATATAGGTGTACTTTTATAAATCGGCATCAACGCTTATGTTGGTCACGCCGTTGCGTTCAAATTCGCGGATGTATGCCTCGCGTCGTGGAACAAGCTCCTCGGGATCATAGGTTCCTTCCGTGATATCGCGGTGGGCAAGCTCTTCGGCAAGAATTTCGAAGAAAACGGTATCTTCATAGTCCATAATCGCTTCGTGGATGCCGCCTTCGGAGAATGCCTTTGACGGAAGAATTTCTCCGTCCGCCTCTTCAAAGAGGGTGTTCATACCAAACTTAGGGCATTGGGAAAACAGATAACTTTCAACCTCGTCAAAATCCGGGATGCGGTCATTGCCGCGTGCGGAATTGAGAACCCAGTTGCCGATGTAGGCAAGGTCGAGCAGTCTGCGGAACTGTTTTGATGTAAAGTCTATGTTCATTTAATTCACCTCAACTGTTAAGCCGAGGAAAAACGAATCCCCTCAAGCCTTATACTATTATACAACATATGATTTTCTTTTTCCACATATAAATTAATCGAAAATAAAATTTTTAAAAATTATCGGGAGATGTCAGTTATGAACAGGATAAATCTTTGTGTGCTTTTCGGCGGCGCGTCGAGTGAGCATGAGATATCCTTAAAATCCGCGTCGAGTGTTCTTCGCGGTCTTGATACGGAAAAGTACAACATAATTACAGTGGGAATAACAAGGCAAGGAGATTGGTTTTACCTTCCTTCTGTCACACCCGATGAAGTTATTAAAAACTTATGGCAGGACTCTGAAAAAGAACTCTGCACAGTATCGGTTAGCCGCTCAAGCTGTGGAATTATCTGCAATGCCTCAGGAAAGCTTATGCCCGTGGACGTTGTTTTTCCCGTGCTTCACGGAGAGAACGGCGAGGATGGAAGAGTTCAGGGGCTTTTCGAGCTTGCCGGTATTCCGTGTGTAGGTCCGGGATGTCTCTCAAGTGCCGTGTGTATGGATAAATCCGTTACGAAGCTCATAGCCGCAACAACCGGCGTGCGTCAGGCAGACTGGGTGCTTGTTACCGATAAAAATTGGTCAGAGAAAAAAATTGCTGAGATAGAAAACAAATTTTCCTATCCGGTGTTTATAAAGCCGGCGGGAACCGGCTCTTCCGTAGGTACTGCAAAGGCAAACGGCAGAGAAGAGCTTAACGCGGGAATTGAAGCTGCGCTCCCGTTTGGTGGCAAGGTGCTGGTTGAAGAATACATCAACGCCCGCGAGATTGAGACAGCGGCGCTCGGTAACGGTGAGCCGGAGATATCTGTTTGCGGTGAGGTTGTTGCCTCGCGTGAGTTTTATTCATATGAGTCGAAATATATTGACGGAACATCGGAAATCGTGATCCCTGCAAATCTTCCGGCGGCGACATCAGAAAAAATTCGCACATATGCAAAGCATATATATATGGCACTCGGCTGCCGGGGACTTTCAAGGGTAGACTTTTTTATAGACAAGACAGACGGCGAGATAGTGTTCAATGAAATTAACACTATCCCCGGTTTTACGGATATAAGCATGTATGCAAAGCTCTTTGCAGCGTGCGGTATAGAGTTTTCTGCGCTGCTTGACAGAATCATTGCGTGTGCATTGGAGGCGTAAGTGATGGATAACCGTGCAATCGGTGTTTTTGATTCGGGACTTGGCGGACTCACCGCCGTTGCCGAGATAATGAGACTTCTGCCTCGTGAGAGGATTGTATACTTCGGAGACACAGCGCGCGTTCCTTACGGCACGCGCTCACGCGAGACGATAATGCGTTATGTACGCGAGGATATTGACTTCTTGCGAAGCTTTGATATAAAGGCAGTTATTATGGCGTGCGGTACGGCAAGCTCGGTATCTCTGCCGCGCATATGCGAAGTTTATAATATGCCAATAATCGGCGTTGTGGAGCCGGCATCCCGCGCGGCGTGCAATGCCACAAAAAACTCCAAAATAGGCATAATAGGAACGAGCGCAACGGTAAAAAGCCGCTCTTATGAGAGGGAAATACTCACCGTGCGTCCCGATGCGGAGATTTACACGGCGGCGTGTCCGCTTTTCGTTCCGCTTGTTGAAAATGGAAGGACGGATCCTGATGATATCGTTCTTGCAACGATGGTTGAGGAATATCTTACACCGATAAGGAATGAGGGCGTAGACACTCTTATTATGGGCTGTACGCATTATCCAATTATAGAGCGTGCCATTGCGCGCTTCATGGGAAACGGTGTTACGCTTATAAATCCGGGACGTGAAGCGGCGAAGTTCTTGCAGGAATGTGAGGATATAGAAAAAAGTGATGCCACGGCAGAATATCGCTTCTTTGTTTCGGATGACCGCGACGGATTTATGGAAAACGCATCAAAATTCCTCGGTGGCAAGCTTTGCGGAGAAGTACAAATTGCATCTGCGGGAAAATAAATTAAAGGAAGTTTTATCATATGAAAAAGGATGTTATAATTACGATACGCGGTCTTCAAACGTTTGAGGACGCAGGAGAGGATAACGTTGAGCTTGTGACAAACGGGCGTTTTTACAACAAGGGCGGATGCTATTACGTTTCGTACAAGGAAAGCGAGCTTACAGGGCTTGGCAATACCACGACAACCGTGAAAATTGAGAAGGATAAGGTTACCGTAATTCGATTTGGTGACCTGGAATCGCATATGATTTTTGAAGAGGGGCAGAAGCATATATCGTATTATGATATGGGCTTTGGTGGACTTACCGTGGGTGTAAACACGCGCAGTATCGACAAAAATTTGACTGATGCCGGCGGGAATATGCGGATAGATTACGCTATGGAAATAAATAATTCGGTGGCAGGCGAAAGTGCGCTTTGCATGGATATACGCGAGGCGACACCGGAAATCGCAAATTAAATTAATACGGAGGATAAGATAATGAAAAGAAAAGTATCTAAAGCTGCTGCGTTCATTCTTGCTGTTGTAATGTCGCTTTCGCTTTGTGCGTTTGCCGCAGAGGTAGACTATGGCAAGAAGCTTGATGAGGCCCTCGCGCTTTATAAGA
>JAZQSB010000033.1:0-3128 GCA_045629885.1 Eubacteriales bacterium
CGTAAACGGTGAGCTTTCCGTTTTCGATAATGACAGTACCCTTATCAAGAGCGATTTCAAGACGATTTGTTCCCGGGAAAATACCGGTGGAAGTGATAAAGCTTCCCATTGCGCCGTTCTTGTATTTGAATGTTGCGATAACATCGTCTTCAATTTCAACATCGTGCCACTGAGCAACAGTGCACTTTGCATAAATCTCCTCAGGCATACCTGTGAGCCACTGGAGAAGGTCAAGCTGATGCGGGCACTGGTTGAGAAGAACACCGCCGCCTTCGCCTGCCCATGTTGCACGCCATGCACCGGAATCATAGTACTTCTGTGAACGGAACCATGTTGTGATGAGCCAGTTTACGCTTCTGATCTGTCCCATTTTGCCTGAGGAAATAACTTCCTTTGCCTTCTGGTAGAGCGGGCTTGTGCGGCTCTGGAACATCATTCCGAACTTAACGCCTGCCTTTTCCGCTTCTGCGTTCATTTCGCGGACAGCCTTTGTGTAAACGCCGGCGGGCTTTTCAAGCATAACATGGAGACCCCTCTTGAAAGCCTTTGTTGCAAGAACCGGATGGTCATAATGGGGAACTGCGATGTAAACCGCGTCAATCTCACCGGAATCCATCATTGTTTCTGCATCAGCAAAGAATTTGATTTCTGTATCTTTGTATGTTTCTTTTGCAGAATCAAGAGCCTTTGCATCAAAGTCGCAGATTGCGGTTACGTTAATCTCGGGGCTTTGCTTTTCATCAATAATCCATTTACAAACAGGCTTACCCATTGCGCCAAAGCCAATAACACCAAGTCTTACCTTATCCATTTTGATTTTCTCCTTTTTATATAAAGTTTTTATTTTACGTTGGGGAAACGCTTTGTTACATTATCAAAGCTTCTCTTGAGGCAGTCAAACTCATCCTCATCGTAGCACCAATCCTGTTCAACAAGCATATATTCGCAGCCAACCTTGGAAAGCGCGTTGATATATGCATCATAATCAAGTTTACCCTCATAAATCGGACGGAGATATGCGGGAGTATCTATGCTTCCGTCTGCCGGCTTGTCTGCAAAGTCCTTAAGGTGGATGCGTGAAAGACGACCTTTAAGCATATCAATAAGTGCTACAACGTCTTTGTTGGCATATGCTGCCCATCCAAGGTCAAGAGTAAAGTCGATGCTGTCCTCCGGGAAGTCCTCAAGAATGCGCTCGATAACGTCCTTGCCTTCTAATTTGTCAAACTCAAACCAGTGGTTGTGGTAAAGAAATTTTGCACCAAGATCACGCATTTTCTCTGCTGCAGGAAGGTAAGTCTTCTTAAATTCCTTATAGCCTTCTACACTGCCACGCATATCAACCGGCATACCTCCGATTCCGATGTGCTTGCAACCGAAAACAGCGTGTTGCCTTACAACCTCTTCTGTGTTATTAATTATTCTTGACGGACTAATGTGCGTCATTGCACAGACGAGATTGTTCTTCGCAAGCTCATCACGGAGCCATTCCGGCTCGTATGCGCAGGTTCCGGAAACCTGAACGGAGCGGTATCCGATATCTGATACCCTTTTAAGAGTTGCGGAAAAATCCTCAAGGTTTCTTACGTGGTTATAAACTGTGTAAAGCTGTGCACCGATTTGCATAATTATCTTCTCCTTTTATGTAAATTTAATATGTTTATGTAATTTATATAAGAGCCTTAAGTGCATTTACGCCGGCATCAAACGCCTCGCGCTTTGTGGAATAGTTGTTGCCGATAACTGATGTTGCGCCCTCGCGCTCAAGACCTGCAAGACCCACGAACTCATAGAGGTGAGGCTCAAGTGTTATTACACCGCCGCCCATTGCGGCATAATTCTCTAAAAGCTTAGGAACGTTGCCTGCTCCCTCGCCTGCAGGAACGATGACCTTATCTGCGCCGGCATCCTTCATGTGCATATAGTCGATATACGGAGCGAGAAGATCCCAAGCCTTAAGTGTATCTTGGTCGCACTGTACGAAGTTTGCAGGGTCATAAACCGCGCGAAGCTCGGGGAGGGCCTTATGAATATCAACGCAGCGCTCTGCAATATCACCGTAAATATCCTTTTCATTTTCGTGGCAGAGAACAACGCCGCTGTCCTTTGCAACATTGACTAAGACACCGAGCTGCTCAATAACCTTGTTCTTGTATTTGGGAGCATCCTCCGGATTCATAAAGAAGCTGAACATACGGAGCTTTTCTGCACCTGCGATGTTTGCAAGCTCAAGAGTGTGACGGAAAAGCTCAACGTGTGCATCAAAATCATCGTTAATATCAATCTTACCTATCGGTGAACCGATAGACCAGACCTTGATGCCCTCCCCGACAAGACGGGTACGGAGTTCACGCATTTCATTACAGGTAAGCTCTGTTACGTTCTTGCCATCAACGCCGCGAAGCTCAATAAGCTCAATGCCGTTGCCGTGGAGCGCGTCAATCTGACCGCTTACCGCAGGATCTGCCTCGTCTGCGAAAGCACAAAGTTTAAAAACACTCATTTTTTCTCTCCTCATTCATTGTAATATTTATTATAAAAATTATATTTGATCTAATTTAAAAAATGCAGGATTTTCTAAGGTGAATTCTTATATTTTTCCATTATGATACACTAATTTTACAATAACACACTTTGCAAGTCAATAGCATATAATTGCACTTTTATATTGCAAATCGTTTCACTTTGATGTATAATATCAACATATGGAGGTGAGCCGCATGCCACAACACAAAAAAACATCTGCAATAGGCGGAAAATTCCCATCCTACGGCGGTTCAGTGTCATATCCGCCCTTTACTCCGCACTGGATGCATGTTCACGAACAATGCGAGATATTCTGCGTTTTCCGTGGTGACGGATATTATATAACCGAGGGTGCAAGGCACCGGTTTGAACACGGGAAAATTTTTCTTATGCGTCCCGGAGAATCCCATAAGGCGGACCTTACGGGAAATGAGCCGTATGACCGGATGTCTCATCATTTTTCCGTGTCGGAGGTTGAGGCGATAGATCCTAAGCGCCGCTTGCTGTCTCCTTTTTTTGACCGTCCGCTCGGGCAGTGGAACGTGTACGACCGGCCGGGTGGCGCACCGACGGGGGTTTTTGAGATGTTTGCCCGGCTTAAG
>JAZQSB010000034.1:0-6516 GCA_045629885.1 Eubacteriales bacterium
TATTCAAAATCGGAAGCTTTTGACGGCGTAAGTCCTTTTTCTTTGCAATACATAACAATAGCCTCGCCCAATAAATGCTCGGAAGCGACCTCCGCAGAAGCTGCAAGGTGAAGAAGGTCATTCGGAGCAATGTCGCAAATGATATCTGTAACGACGGGCTTTCCTGTAGTTATTGTTCCTGTTTTGTCCAGAACCACGGTATCAACCTTTGATGCGTGTTCAAGCGCGGCACCGTTGCGGAAAAGTATACCGCGTTCTGCCGCAGCCCCAGTGCCGACCATAATCGCAACCGGAGTTGCAAGACCAAGTGCACACGGGCAGGAGATAACAAGAACTGAAATAAAGATGGATAATGCAAAGTTGAAATCCTTGCCGGAAATAAACCATATTGCTGCAGAAATAAAAGAAATTGAAATGACAGCTGGCACGAAATATCCGGCAACAATGTCTGCAAGGCGTGCTATGGGAGCTTTTGAAGCCTGAGCTTCGGAAACTGTGCGTACGATCTGCGCAAGCGTTGTGTCGTGTCCGATGCGTGTTGCTTTCACGTGGATAAAACCGGTTTTGTTTATGCATCCTCCGATTACCTCATCGCCCGTTTTCTTGTTCACGGGCATACTCTCGCCGGTTATCATGGATTCGTCGGTTTCGGTTGTGCCGAAAATAACCGTTCCGTCTACGGGGATTCTTTCACCGGGGCGGATAATGGCGATATCGCCAACCATGACTTCCTGAATTTTCACTTCGACCTCTTTCCCACCGCGAAACACAATTGCCGTATCTGGTGTGAGAGATACAAGCTTACGCACGGCATCGGAGGTCTTTTTTGTTGCAAGCTTTTCAAGGAATTTTCCAAGCTTCACAAGCGCAATAATCATGGCTGCGGATTCAAAATATAATCCGTGTACGGCATGGGTATTTCCGAGATGTACAAGACCGGTTGAGTAAACGCTGTAGGAAAGTGCTGCGAGAGTTCCTACCGCAATGAGCGTGTCCATATTAGGAGCAGCACGGAAAAGGGACTTAAAGCCCGAAAGGTAAAAATGAAAGCCACATATAATTACGGGAACGGTAAGCAGAAGCTGCGTTGTTGCAAGAACCTTTGGCTCGGAAAACGGATACGGCAGAGTGAAAAGCCCCATCATCGGTCCCATTGCAACTAAAAACAGAAGCGCAGAGAATATGAGGGAAATAATAAGACTCAGTTTTCCACGGCGAAGTGTCGCACTGTCTTCGTTCTCGTCGTTTCCGGACGGAAGAGATGCGCGGAAGCCAAGCTTATTTATTGCAGATATTATTTGTTTTTGAGAAATTTCTTCTGAGTTGTAAGAAATTGCAGCAGATTCCCCCGCGAGATTTACGGAAACAGACTGCACGCCCGGCAGCTTACCAGCATTCACCTCAACGCTTCGGGCGCACGATGCGCAGTGCATACCGCGCACTCTGAAAACAGTTTGCGTTACGTTCATAAAAAACACCTCTTTATGTATGGATAATATAGTTTTCGTCCATAATATGTTTGGAAAAACTCACTTTGAAAGGATGGAAAGTATATGAACCTTACAGGGACAAAAACACTTATAAACCTTGCACGCTCTTTTGCTGGTGAGTCTCAGGCGCGTAACAGATATCATTTTTACGCGGATAAACTCAAAAAGGAGGGATATGAGGCTCTTTACCGTACGGTGACGGAAATTGAGAACAACGAGCTTGCTCATGCAAAGCTTTTTCTTGATTACCTCACGAACAATCCGAATTTCGGATACAAAAACATTGATATCGACGGAGGATACCCGTACATTCTCGGCACACTCGGTGTAAATCTCGATGCCGCGGCCGCCGGAGAGCATGATGAGGCAACTATAGTATACCCCGAATTTGCTAAAATTGCAAGAGAAGAAGGCTTTATAGAAATCGCGTCAACCTATGAGCTTACAGCACGTGTTGAGGCAGAGCATGAGAAAATTTTCAAGGCCATGTCACAGCATCTCAAGGACGGAACCTTGTATAAAAGAAACACTCCAACGAAGTGGAAGTGCGAAAACTGCGGATATGAGTATACAGAAAACGAAGCATACGAGGTCTGCCCGTTGTGTAGCCACCCGGTGGGGTATATGAAAAGCAAATTGTAAAATTGGTCAAGGCTCACGGTGTTGTTTTCACAGCACCGTGAGCCTTGTATAGGGGGGATGAGTATGGGGATGCTTATCAGTAAAGCGTTGCAGGTGTTGTCTGCAATTTCGCTTCCTGAAGCCTGAAGGAAAGTGTCAGGCTCTGGCTGTTGCGGTATACAGTAAATGAAACCGTGTCCGAAACGCTGTGAGAATCAATGATTTTCTTGATATCTGCAAAGCCTGAAATTTTGTTGCCGTCAACGGCGATAACAATATCTCCGCGGCGAAGACCTGCGTTTGCGGCGTTGGAGTTTGAAGTAACATCTGTTATATATACACCGCCGCGCGTCCATGCACCCGTAAACAGATTAAACGAGGTGCTCTGTTCCTTGAAGGTAATTCCAAGGTCGATTCTTCCTGAAACGTACCCTTGGTTGATTATCTGGTTTATAACGTTTTTTGCCGTGTCAATCGGGATTGCAAAGGCAAGCCCCTCAATGTCACTGCCGGAGGATTTCGCGTTTACAACGCCGATAAGCTGACCGTTAGAATTAAAAAGTCCGCCGCCTGAATTTCCGGGGTTGACCGCGGCATCGGTCTGCAGGAGCGTCATTTTTTCGTTGTCAATTTCAATCTGGCGGTCAAGTGCGCTGATTATTCCGCTTGTAACCGTTCCGCCAAGCTCACCAAGTGGGTTGCCGATTGCGACTACCGGTTCTCCAACCTTGAGATAAGCAGATGTGCCGAGCGTTGCAGTTTTCAGCGCAGTTTCCGATATCTTTATAACCGCAAGGTCTGTTTTTGCATCTTTGCCGATGAGTGTGGCACCGTATTCCTTTCCACTTGCGAGCGTAACGGTTATTTTTGAAGCACCGTCAATAACGTGGTTGTTTGTGGCAATATAGCCGTCGGCGGTGACGATAACTCCGCTTCCTGCACCCTCGGAAACAAACTGACCGAAACGCTGGCTGTTCTGAACGCTTTCTGTCCTTATTTCAACAACGCTGTCAGAACACATATCCGCAACACTTACTGCATTGAATTCTGTGCCGGAGAGAGAAACGGGAGTAGCGCTCATTGTGTAAGTTGCATTTTCGGGTTTTGAGAGACTGTTTGCAAGAAGTCCTCCGCCAAAGCCCATCGCGCCGGAAAGGAGAGAGACCGAAAGCAGCATTGCAGCGGTTTTAATACCGCGCCTTTTTTTATGTTGATATGAATTATTCTCCGATTTTATTATTTTAAACATCACAAAGCCTCCTTTGCTGTCTGTGTTTTTATTGTATCATGCATTTTTTGAAAAAGTTTGAAGTGTCTGTAAATAAATGAGAAATAAATAGTGAATAATATGTAAACGACAAATTTTTATTGAAAAAGACTCGCAACGGGTGTATTATTATATGTATGAAGGGAGAGGTTTGCAAATGATTAATGTAGACATCACAAGGACAAGGAGCTTTGTAACAGATAAAGAGCTTGATTTGATTGCTCCGCGTCTTGCGGCAGCACATGACACTTTGGTTGGTGGAACGGGTGCTGGTTCTGATTTTCTCGGCTGGGTACGCCTGCCGGATGAGATTGACAGGGAAGAGCTTGCACGCATAAAAAAGTGCGCGGAGAAGATAAAAGGCGATTCTGATGTTCTTGTTGTTATCGGTATTGGCGGATCATACCTCGGGGCTCGTGCTGCGATTGAGTTTATAAAGGGTAATACATACAACCAGCGCACCGATGGTTGCCCTGAGGTGTATTTTGCAGGCAATAACTTAAGCACGGATTATTTAAACGAGATTATGGAGATAATAGGGGATCGTGACTTTTCAATAAATGTTATCTCAAAGTCCGGTTCAACAACCGAGCCTGCTGTGGCTTTCCGTCTCTTTAAGAATCTTATTGAGAAAAAGTATGGTAAAGAAGAAGCAAAACACCGTATATATGCAACTACCGATAAATGCCGCGGCGCGCTTAAGAACCTCGCGACAAATGAGGGGTATGAAACCTTTGTTGTTCCGGATAATATCGGCGGAAGATACTCTGTTCTTACCGCAGTCGGTCTACTTCCAATGGCTGTTGCGGGAATTAATATTGATGCTGCGCTTTCCGGTGCAAAGAAGGCTATGGATAAGCTTATCGTAACAAAGGACTTTTCAAATCCTGCGTGGACATATGTAGGTGCGCGTAACGTAATGTATGAAAAGGGCAAGAAAATTGAAATTCTTTCATGCTTTGAGCCGAAGTTTAAATATATGGCAGAGTGGTGGAAGCAGCTCTATGGAGAAAGCGAAGGAAAGGATAATGTGGGTATCTTCCCCGCATCAGTTGAGTTCACGGCAGACCTTCATTCTATGGGGCAGTATATACAGCAGGGTGAGCGTATTCTTATGGAAACGGTTGTGTCGCTCGGAAAACCCGCATCGGATATTACCGTACCCGAAAACCCCGAGGATTTTGACGGACTTAATTACCTTGCGGGAAAGAGCGTGAATTTTGTCAACGAAAATGCATACAAGGGGACGGCAATCGCTCATGAAGACGGGGGCGTGCCGAATATGCTTATCTCGCTTTCGGGCTCGGATGCAGAAAACTTCGGGTATATGATATACTTCTTTGAGTTTGCCTGCGGTCTTTCCGGCTATACTCTCGGCGTAAACCCGTTTGACCAACCGGGGGTTGAAGCTTACAAGAAAAATATGTTTGCACTGCTCGGAAAACCGGGATATGAAGACCTTCTGAAAGAAATTTCGGAAAAGTAACAAATTTTTCAAAAAAAGCCATTGAGATTTTTGTGGAAATATGTTAATATATATACAGGACAACTCAACCTCACGGTTGAAATTCGGCAATCGCTTGCCGTGAAAGCGATAACCGCAGGGTTTTGCGGAGATAGGAGTAATTATGGTTCGCGTAATTATGGGACTTCAGGGCCATGGAAAAACTAAGCAGATTATTGAGCTTACAAACAAAGCTGCGTCCGAAGATTTAATGGTTGCTTGCATTGAGCGCGGCACTAAGCTTACATATGATATAAGTCATAAGGCACGTCTGGTTGACGTTTCGGGATACTTTATCGAAAGCTATGAGCACCTTAAGGCATTCATCTGCGGAATGCATTCGGGAAATTTCGACCTCTCCAAGATATTTATCGACAGCCTTTACAAGGTTTCTAAATGCGATTTCATTAAGCAGACGGAAGAGTTCCTTCTCTGGGCTGAGAGCTTCGGCTCAGAGCATGGCATTGATTTCGTAATCACAATCAGTGCTGACGACAAGACTGCAACTGACACAATCCGTAAGTTTTTCTAATTAACTGAATAAAAATACCAAGCACCGCTTCATGTGAAGCGGTGCTTTTGACATTTTAAGGGCGCGCGGTTTCCGCGCGCCCTTAAATATTTGAATTATGCTTCAGATACTCCTACAACACCTGGGATGGAAATAATTTCACGGATAAATTCATTTCGCTCGCCGCGCATATCGGTATGTATCGTGATAACGGCTTTTTCCGAAGAACCTTTTATTGAGATTATCTCAAAATGACGCTTTGCAAACTCTTCAACGTAGTCTGTCACCGTGCGCTCGCCAATGGGTACAGTTACGTCAAAAGTAAGTGCACTTGCGCGGATTCTAAGGGAGAGGGGGCGCAAAACGTAAATAGTAAACATCATAAGAGCAACGATGGTAAGTGCAACTTCTAAAAATCCTGCACCGATAACAAGACCGAGGCATCCCGTTGTCCAAAGACCTGCGGCGGTTGTTAGGCCGCGAACGCGGCTGCGGTTGACGATAATGCTTCCAACGCCGAGAAAACCGATGCCGGATATAACCTGAGCACCGAGACGAGTAACATCGGTTATCGCGCCATTCTGCATAGACAGAAGCTGGCTTATAATCATAACGGATGCGGCACCGAGACACACGATGATGTGCGTGCGAAGTCCCGCATCATGCTTGCTGCTGGCACGTTCGATGCCGATGAGCCCACCGAGAACAACTGAGGTCACGAGCCTTAGAAGAACGATAAGATAAACATCAAAATTAATATACGACAGTGCAACTTCCATTATAAAACAGCTCCTTTAAATTTTTCTGAGAATAAGCAAAAAGACGCAGAGCTTTTTCTGCGTCTCCGGCTTTTGCTTGTGTGTACTTATATCGCGCGCTGAACCTTACCGGAACGGAGGCATCTTGTACAGACGTAAATATGACGGGGGGAACCGTCAACGATAGCCTTTACGCGTTTGATATTCGGTCTCCACATTTTGTTAGAGCGTCTGTGCGAGTGGGACACTTTAATGCCAAATGTCACGCCTTTTTCGCATATTGCGCACTTTGCCATTTGCCGCACCTCCTTAAAATCTTGTCAATAAACAGCATCTAATATAATAACAGATTTGGCGCGAAAATG
>JAZQSB010000035.1:0-3393 GCA_045629885.1 Eubacteriales bacterium
GTTTGTTTAATCACGTTGTGGCATCCCGAGCAGACGGTAACAAGTGGCACGGAATCGGTCGCCGCGTTTTTCAGCGCACGCACGGAAGAAAGCTTTGTGGCAACTTCATCGCGTGCGGTTGTGAAAACACCGCCGCAGCACTGCCAGTTTTCAATTTCCTCCAAAGTTACGCCAAGCACCTCTGCTGATTTTCGGGCGTACAAATCAAGCTCACGTGCTTTGTTTTTTAATGTACACCCCGGGAAGTAGCGTAATTTCATATTCTATTATACCTCCAAGCCGTTCCCTCGCGGAACGTGTTGTCCAACCCATAACTGAATTGTTAAATCCGGTCAAAGGTTTGTTTATTTTTTAACAACCTATATATAATACCACAAAAAGCGTGTTATTTCAAGGGATTTCACGGAAATTGTCAAAAGATTGTCAATAGATACAAAAAGGCACGGTGATATTTTCTTTAATTGTGAAAAGTGTAACAAAAAAGAGTTCGGAAAGATTATAGTTTCCGAAACTGTTCTGTTAGCTGTAGAGGGCGTAGTGAATTTTATTTGTTATAAGTAAGGTGAAGTGTTTTGCTATCCTGAAAAAATGCTTGACAACAAGGAAAAACTTTGGTATAATCCAATATTGTTGGTACAAATGCAGTTTCATGTAACATATATATGGAGAAGTATCGAAGTGGTCATAACGAGGCGGTCTTGAAAACCGTTTGTCCGAAAGGGCGCGTGGGTTCGAATCCCACCTTCTCCGCCAAGGAAAACACACCAGCCGGAGGTTGGTGTGTTTTTTCTTTGCGGCAAGAAGGGACGATGAGAACAGGACGGCTCACCGCAGTGAGCAAAAAGGCTGCCGGTGGCAGGCTTTTTAGTCCGCGGGTAGAATCCCACCTTCTCCGCCAATAATAATAATCCACCCGCTATGCGGGTGGATTATTATTGAAATCAATTGTGTTTTCCAAGATTGAGCAGAACCGCCGCTGAGATAATCAGCGCTATTCCAAGAACGGTAAAAACATCTGAGCTTTCTCGGAAAAGGAATATTCCGAGAAGAGATGCAACCACAGGTTCAACGGTTGAAATAACCGCGGCATGGGATGTCGGAACCTTTGACAAACCGAGCGTGTACAGAAAATATGGAAGTGCGCCTGAGAAAATACCAAGCGCAAGCGTCCACAGGATTCCACTCGGATTGGCGATTGTCGTAATCGTGGCAGCGGGGTTTCCGATTATGTTGGCGGCAACAGCACCGAAAAGGAAGGTGTAGAATGTAACCGTAAGTGGCTTGTATTTGCGCAGTGCATACGTGCTGAAAATGCTGTAAAGTGCGTATGTAAATCCCGATGAAAGCCCCATAAAGAAGCCGTATAAGGAAAAGCTTCCGATACCGCCCGATGCGAGTCCTGATACAAGCGCGCAACCGCTGACAGCAAAGAAAAGGCAGATAACCTTCCTGACCGTCATCTTCTCGCCAAACAGTATAACGGACATCGCCGTCACAAAAATCGGAGAGGTGTAAAGAAGTACCGAAGAAACCGCAACACCAACCTCTTTTATCGCCGTGAAATAGCAGTTATTGAAAAGAAAATAGCTGACGATACCGGAACCGAAGAACATCCATATATCGCGGAGTTTGATTTTAAACAGAGTGCGGTCACGGCAAATGAGGAGAAAACTGATAAAAAGAAGAGAGGTTGTTGCGCGCAGCATCGTAATCTGAACTGTTGTAAGACCAAAAGCGGAAAGTGCATTGACAAACACACCCATAGTGCCCCAAAACGTCGCTGCCATAATTATATACAAGTAGCTTTTGTTCATAGAAGAAAATCCCTTACGCATAAGTAATCAGTAACGGGTAACTTAAATAAGCTCATTTAAATCGTGGATTTCATATGTCGGACAAATGTTTTCCGGATGCTTGCCAAATTCCTGATTATACCATATTGTATCAATCCCTGCATTTATCCCGCCAAGGATGTCGGAGGTGAGCGAATCGCCTATTACCACGGCGCGTGAACGGTCGCGGCAGTTTATTCTTTCAAGAACGCGGTCGAAATACTCTTTTTTCGGCTTCTGGATGCCTATGGATGCCGCGGTGAAGATATCCTCAAAAAACGGGCGCAACGGGCTTCTCTCAAAGCGGCGCAGCTGAACGCTTTGCGTTCCGTTTGTTATTATATACAGCTTGTGCGTCTTTGCAAGCATGCGGCAAACCTCGAAGGAGGCGGGGAAGGGTGCGCATTGGTTTGAAAGTGCTTCAACATAGAGCTCATTTATCCGGTCGGGTGAAAGTTCAATACCGGTAGTTTCGGAAAAACGGCGGAAACGCTCAATAAGAGGTCCGTCTTTGTGCTCAATTCCGCGCTCAAACTCTTTCCAAATATCATTGTTTATTTTTTTGTACAGAAGATACTGCTTATCAGTTATTTCGCAACCGTACTGTGAAAAAGCTTCAAAAATTGCTGTTTTCTCGTGAATACCGTGGTCATACAATGTGTTGTCCGAATCAAAAAGCAGGATGTCGTATTTTGAAATCATTGCAAAATCTCCTCAGTTGGATAGTCTTGACGGACGAGCGCGCATTCGGGCGGAGCTTATAAGTCCAAGCGCCATATAAACGGCAAGTACGCTTGAACCGCCGTAGGAAAAGAGCGGGAGCGTAAGACCGATAACCGGCATAATGCCCGTGCACATTCCTATGTTTTCAACGGTTTGCGCTATAAGCATGGCAGAAACGCCGGTGCAGATTAGATACGATGGAAAAGACGAAGAACGCATGGTCATTGTAAGGCATCGCGCAATAATTAACGCCAGAATTGCGATAATTGCAAGACATCCGATAAAACCAAGCTCTTCTCCCGCAACAGAAAAGATAAAGTCAGTCTGCTTTGCGGGAAGATATCCCAGCTGTGTTTGTGTGCCTTCGCCCAGCCCGCGTCCCCATAACTGACCAGAGCCGATTGCAATTTTGCTCTGTATTGCGTGATAACCGCGCCCTAATGGGTCAAGATCAGGATTGAATACTACGAGCACGCGCATTTTCTGGTCTTCTCGCAAAAAGAACTTCCAGATGAGTGGTGATGCCGCGCCGAGCGCCGCAAATGCACCGACAAACCAGCGCAGTTTTATTCCTGCACAGAACATCATTGCAACAAAGATTACCATATAGACAAGCGCAGAGCCAAGGTCTGAGGATACTGCATACAAAAATCCGATGGGAATAATGGCATGAATACCAAGAAGAATGACAGATAAAGGAGAGGAGAGTCTGTCATGCAGTGAGTTGATGTGTCCCGAAAGCGCTACGATAAAAAGAATTTTTCCAAGCATAGTAGAAGAATCAGATGTAGTTGAAAAAAGATATGTTAAAACTAATGAAAAAGCGACTTTTGAAGAT
>JAZQSB010000036.1:0-1531 GCA_045629885.1 Eubacteriales bacterium
CACCTCGTGCCAACTTGGCACGAGGTGATTTTGCCTAAAATTATGTGAGTTTTACAGCAATCCGCATTCGAAAAAGCTATTTTGCGGATCGGGAGCTTTATATTTTTGCTCACTCCATGGGAACTTAATCTCGTAAATCTCCGTTTTGAAGTTTACACTTGGAAGCTTATCTATGATTGGTCTTGCAAAATGACTGTCGTGCAAACCGATTACAAACATACCGTAACTCTTTGAAATCTCTTGCTTGATCTCATTAAGAAAAATGCGATAATTGTCTGCGTTATCATCTTTGCATAGAAAGAATGCAAGCATTGGAAAATCAAGAGGCTCGTTCTCTTTGGGCAACTTGATGTACCGCCAAGCAGAAAGCATAGGATTGAAAATACGAGCAAGCTTCATCACTCCGCCGTATCGCTTAACAATATATTGCTTGTACTCCGTTTGTTTCCAAAGCGCTGCGGTTGCAATGATATTCTCTCCATCGAGAAGCAAATAAAAATCACTAATATGAAGGTTGTAGAAATCATTAAGAGAGTTTACAACGGGAAACATATCCTTTCTTTTCCCTTCAGTATTCAGAAAATTCAGCAACGTCGACGTGTCGCTCTCTGTTGCTCTGCGAAAAGTAAAGGTGTGCTCCAGCGCTTTTATTCTGACTTTCGGGTTTATGATATAGGTTTTATATCCCGAAATCGGTTTCATCGAAAGAAGGCGACGGCTTTTTTCAAACATTCTCCGAGCATCAGTGTTTTCTGCTACTACAGAACAGTAATAAAAGTCAACGTCACTTTGCTGAAGGTCTTTGATAAACCTTGCGCCAAAGCCTACGCCACCCTCATATTCCGCGTCCTTTTTGAGTCCGCATACGTATGCTGCGCGGCACATCTCACCGCCGATATAGACCTCTCGCACAAGCTCGGCACAGGTGCCGATAGCGCGGTCACCGTCACGCGAAATGAATACACGCGCATCTTTTGCATCCTTCATATAGGACTCGTAAGCATCGGGGCGTCGTGTGTAGATGAGCTCAATACTACCCTTGGCTGCCGAGCTTTCAAGAATGCGCAGTATCTCTTTTCCGTCAGAGGGAGTTGCCTGATATTTTGACTCACTCATTTCTTCTTTTCCTCAAGGTTTTCGCCAATGGGAATACCTGCGCGCTGATCCACCTCAAAGTGGAAAAGTATATTGATAAACCAATACGCAAGATTGATCATAAATCGATGCGTGCGTTTGAACATCGTTCTGCCGCGCTTGAAAATAGAACCGAAGCGGAAGAATTTTCTCTTATACTCCTTGCAGAATGTGCGAAGTGATTCGGGTGTCAACTGCTTGGGCGTGAACGTAATCGTACCGAACGTGTATCCGCTTTGCAACCACCAGCTTTCCGAAATCAAGCGATTATCTGCTTTGAAAGCATCGTATGTTTTGGTGTTGGGGAAAATGAGAAGATGATTGAATGCGACTACAAAGAACTGGTGCTTCTCACAGAACGCAAGAGTGGCTTTGAACGTATCCTCGTTGTCGGAAT
>JAZQSB010000037.1:0-5054 GCA_045629885.1 Eubacteriales bacterium
TATGTCATCAAAGCGGTTGATACCCTGGAAGCCCGCAACGATTACGATTCTTCTCTTGGATATCTCAAGCTTCAAACGCTCGCTATCAATCTTCTTAATACGAGCTGCGCCGTAGTTCATACCCGTGTGGATACCTGCCTGCCAACCTGTGAGAGAAATTACCGGATATCCAAGCTTTTCGATTGCCATTGCAAGCAGAGAAATTGAAATCTGCTCGCCGTTTGCAAGAAGAACATCCATCTCACGCTTTGAAGGATTGGGATTGATTTCTCTTGCTTTTTCGATGAGATCGTCTGTCGTATCGCCCTGAGCCGAAACGACGACAACAACATCGTCACCGCGCGCATATGTGCTTGTTACGATATCCGCAACGTTGAACAAGCGCTCGGTATCAGCGACTGATGAGCCACCGAATTTCTGTACTATAAGACTCATTTATACCTCTTCCTTTCAGGATTTATCTTTTATATTATATTAATACAACACGCGCATACGTGACAAAACTTCGCTTCTTTCCAAAAGATCGGAAAGCTTTCTTTCAAAATCCGCTTCCGACATCTCCTCGGTAATAAATGCAACTGCATTGCTGTCATCAATAAACTTGATATTCTTAAAGCTCTGGGTTGCAGCGCTTCGCGCGCTTTCTCCCTCTATGCGCACATAGTATTTTGAAGTAAATGCAGACATATCTGCAACAACTTCCTCACCGGCATCATCCCAGCCGATATCGCGGCGCTTATCCGCATGAACAACTGCATCTATAACGTCTGCGGAAACGGCGCTCGCCGTGGGGTACTTACCTGCACCCGGACCGTAGAACATTGTGTTTCCGACCATATTGCCGTGAACCATAATGCCGTTGAAAACATCTTCAACAGATGCAATGGGAGATGACTTCGGAACAAGGTGGGGACCGACGTATGCAAATACCTTTCCATCGCCGGAAATCTTAGTTCTTCCAAGAAGGCGGATAACCATATCTGCCTTTCCTGCAAGACGTACATCGTCAAGCGTTACCTTGGTGATACCCTCTGCCTTGACATAGTCGGGATAGATGTGGCGACCGAACGCAAGAGAAGCAAGAATGCAAATCTTGCGGCAAGCATCATGACCTTCAATGTCTGCGCTCGGGTCACGCTCGGCATAACCCATCTCCTGAGCCTCGGAAAGTGCCTTTTCAAAGGTAAGCCCTGCCTTTATCATACGGGTAAGGATGTAATTTGTTGTTCCGTTGAGTATTCCGTAAATCTCGTCAATTTCGTTTGCGGCAAGGCACTGTGCAATTGGACGGAGAACCGGAATTCCGCCACCGACGGATGCCTCAAAGAGATAGTTTACGTTTTTCTCTTTTGCAATCTGCAAGAACTCTGCACCGTGCTTTGCAACAAGCTCTTTATTGGAGGTTACAACGCTTTTTCCGGCAAGAAGAGCGCGCTTTGTAAAGTCATACGCCGGGTTGGTTCCGCCGATAGTTTCAACAACAACAGAAACCTCCGGGTCATTTTCAATAATAGAAAAGTCCTTTACAAACTTCTCCGCATTCTTATCCTGTGAAAAATCGCGGATATCAACGATGTATTTGACCTCTATCGGCTCGCCCGCTTTTTTTGCAATAGACGCTGCGTTTATTTCAAAAAGGTCAACAACACCGGAACCAACCGTGCCGTAACCCAAAACAGCAATTTTTTTCATAATTATAACCATTCCTTTCCTTATTTTTTGTCTCTTATCTGTCAGAAAATTTATTTTCAGAGCTATTGTCCCGCAAGAGGTCCGAATGAAATAACGCCCGGAAGCTCCATGGCAAGTTCAATAAAGCTGTCCATATTCGTTTTCATCTTTTCCGTCTCTGCCGATATCGTAACCGGCGCTCGGCCTCCGCTCGGTATAGTCTGATATATGGTTAGAATGTTTGCGCCGTTTGCGGCAAAATGGGTGAGGATGCGAGACAACACACCCGGCTCATCACGCAGAAGCATACTGAACGTAATGATTCGCCCAAGCGACATGTCGTTAAACGGGGAGATGAGGTCTTTGTATTTATAAAACGCGCTGCGGCTTACACCCGCAAGAGATGCAGCCTCATTCACCGTTTTCACACGCCCCTGAGAGAGAAGCTCTTTCGCTTTCACGGTTCTTATCAGAACCTCGGGCAGTGCGGAATCTTCTACAATATAAAACTTGTGATTATCCTGCACTTGAATCCCCCTCTCGCGGTCATTTGTTTTTGCGGCATGGATATTATCATACCATACTTTCATTCACAATTCAAGTAAAATCTGGGGTTTTTTGCGATTTTTTAAATTTTCATCAATATGCCAAAAAAATCCTTTTATTTGCACGCGAAATGATATATAATAATGAAAGAAATACATCAAAGGCAGGTGACCGATATGCCGGAAAATAGGCATCTACGTCTTTTTCTATCTCTTTTTTACGTCGCGCTGGGGCTACTCACTGTGTGGCTTGTGTTTAATTATGCGCTCGGCTGGCTCGCACCATTCATAATCGCTTTTATCGTGTCGCGCATTATTGAACGACCGGTAAAGCTCTTAAAGGAAAAGCTCCGATTTCCGCGTCCGCTTGCGGCAGGGCTCTTTACCGTCCTTTTTTATGGAATTATCGGCACAGTGCTTTACTTTTCGCTCTCAGCAATCATAAAAGAGCTTGTTGTACTTTTTGAAAAGCTGCGCAATCTTGATATAAGCCTCGCTGTGGCAAAGCTTAACAATGTTTTTATTGATGTTCTCTCGCGCCTGCCGCTTGAAACTCAGGACTTTATCTACAGCAATGTTGAGGGTTGGCTTTCAAACCTCGTCTCCGCGCTGCAGAATCTTATCGGTCCGGTAATTTCTTCTGCCACAAATGTTGCCACCGCAATGCCGTCAATTCTTCTTTTTGTTATTGCAACAATCGTTTCAACTTATTTTTTAAGCTGTGACTACTCACTTCTCCGCGCAAAGCTTGCAAACATAACTCCCATAAAATGGAGACTGCGCTATCGCCAGACAAAAGAGCAGGTTTCAAACACGCTTGTAAGCTATCTCCGCGCCTTGCTTGTGCTCATCTGCATAACCTTTGTGGAGCTTGCAATAGGTCTTGCCGTGCTGAGAGTTCCTAATTCCTTCCTTATCGCGGCAATCACGGCAATAATTGACGCGCTTCCAATCCTCGGCACCGGCTGGATTTTAGGACCATGGGCAATAATAGCCTTGTTTGCAAAGGATTATTTCCGCGCGATAGGTCTCGCTGTTATTTACGCCGTAATCCTCGTTGTAAGAAATATGGTAGAGCCGAAAATTGTCGGACAGCACATAGGGCTTCATCCTCTGGTTACGCTCATTGCGATGTATGTAGGTCTTAAAATGTTCGGCATTGTAGGTATGTTCATGCCGATTCCCATTGCGCTTATCAAGCAGTTTTATGAATGGGGTTATTTCGACTTTGCAAAAAAATAAATATAATATACACTGAGCTGTAAAAGGTTTTATCCTTTTACAGCTCAATTTATTATTACGTTTTTTTAAAACATATCGGGGATGTCTTCATTTCTGGAAAGGATTTCAAAGCTCTCTAAAAGCTCGCGGACCTCGGAAACTCCGACAAGATACTCCGGTGCTTTTCCGTCCACTGATGCGGCATACTGCCGCTCGTTGATGTAGAACAGCTCAAAAGTTGTAACTGCGCCGGACTTAAGCTTCATCTGCGCTTTTATAACGCTATCGCCCTTCTGCATACTGCTTGCAAATTCACCTGCAATAGTAAAGCGGACGGTACGCAGAAAAAGGTTCGTGGCGTTCTTGTTCTGCATCGTCTTGCCGTCATACGTTCCAATAAGCTTGTTATCCTTTACCTCAAGCTTCATCGTGTGGCTTTCTCCATCCGGAAGTGAATATGTGATAGTGTCGATATCCTCGGAGTTGTAAAACCATATAAGCTGCATGATGATATCTGCGTGGCTCAAAGAGGTAAGGTCGATATCGCTTTCCGTTGCAATGACGGTGGGAACACCCTCGGGCATTACATATCTTCCGCCGTTGGGCGCTTTATCACCGATAAGAAGCGACACGGAAAGGTCTTCGCTTGTTTTTAACTTAAGCCTTACGGGACTGTCCAGTCCGTATTTTGAAAGATCCTTCGGATAATCCTCAATAAGGCTCTCTCCCTTTATCGCAATAACTTTTTCAAGGAGCATTCTTTTTATCGTATCGGGGTTTGCATCACGGTTTACAGGGCTTGTAATCTTATAATCGGTATGAAGCGCCGCTTGCGCCTGATCCTCTGGCACTTTCCCGGCATCCTCCTTGCGAACAACCCTTATATCCGCTTTTCCGGGGCGGGAAAGCGTAACCTCTGTCAGAAGGTCAACGGAGGATACCGTATCAAACAATACAACGTCACGGTAATCAGATTTAGTCATCATAAGAATATCCGTTGTGCTTCCGCCGACGGTGTAAACGGTATCGCGGTCGGTGCGGCGGATATATACACCTGTGCCCAGCGGAGTTTCGCTTCCGATAAGAAGCGTTACCGGCTCGCCGACCTTGAAGTTCACCTTTATCGTGCGCTGCGGCTTGTCAAAGCCGAAGATTGAGTCCTCGCCTGTGCCGATCTCTTCAAGAGCAACCAGAAGCCCCACAAATCCCGAAAGGGTTGTCATATCGCTCTCATTATAAGAGAGAAGCGGGTCTGCGTTTCTCATCGTTGCAGTCTGCGCGCCGATGGAGTCCTCGCCGTAGTCTATGGCAAAGCTCTCACCCGTATCGGTTGTAATCTCAACCGATGCAACATCCTTTGATGAGCGGTCTATTATTTTATTAAGTGAGCTTGAAGCGTTGTTGTCTATCGGAGTGCCGATTTCATCATTTATCTGCGGAAACAGCTTTATGACCGCAAAGGCAACTGCCGCAACAACGATGAACACGGCAAGGGATATTAAAACCGGACGGAACTGCTTCATCTGTTTTTCCTCCGTATGAATACGTATATACCGACAGCAATTATAAGAAGCGGGATAACGCCGATAAGGACTATTCTGAGTACCTTTGCACCGG
>JAZQSB010000038.1:0-4769 GCA_045629885.1 Eubacteriales bacterium
GTCAGGAGCCGTGGGAAGCGCTGTGTTCGTTTATAATCTCCCAGTGTAATAATATACCGCGCATAAAAGGTATCGTGGAAAAACTGTGTGTGCTTTGCGGTGATGAGGTTGAATTTATGGGAGAAACGCTTTATACATTTCCAAGCGCCGAAAATGTGGCACGGCTCGGTGAAAAAGAGCTTGGTATGCTTCGGGCAGGTTACCGTGCCTCATATATTTCTGAGGCGGCACGTAGCATTGCGGACGGCAGTATTGATTTGCAGTATATAATGTCGCTTCCAACGCCAGAAGCAAAGGCGAAGCTTTTAGCTCTTTCCGGGGTGGGGGAAAAGGTTGCAAGCTGCGTTCTTCTGTTCGGACTTGGTAAGCTTGATGCCTTTCCAGTGGATGTATGGATGAAAAAAGCCATTAAGTTTTTCTTTGGCGAAGGAAAGTTTGATTACTCAAAATTTGGTGATTTGGCGGGTTTGGCGCAACAGTATATGTTCCATTATATGAGAAACAGAAAATAAATTCAAAATATATGAAAATTAAACTGGACATTTCGGCAAAAAAATATTATTATATATAGAGAGTATTTTTATCGGGAGGGACAAATTTTGAGTAATGTAAAATATAAGCGCATTTTGCTTAAACTTAGTGGAGAGGCACTTGCAGGACAGAAAAAGACAGGGCTTGATTTTCAGGTAATAAATTCCGTGTGTGCCACGGTTAAGGAATGCGTTGACCTCGGCGTGCAGGTTGGTATTGTTGTCGGCGGCGGAAACTTCTGGCGTGGCGTGAAGGACGGCGGCGGACATATGGACAGAACACGTGCAGACCATATGGGTATGCTTGCTACCACCATAAACTCACTTGCGGTTGCAGACGTTCTTGAACAGATGGGTGTTCCGGTTCGCGTACAGACCGCTATTGAGATGCGCGCTCTTGCAGAACCGTATGTCAGAAACCGAGCAATACGCCACCTTGAAAAGGGAAGAGTAGTAATTTTTGGATGCGGAACGGGTAATCCCTTCTTTTCAACAGATACTGCAGCAGTTTTGCGCGCAGCAGAAATGGATGCCGAGGTGATTATGAAGGCAACCAACGTTGACGGCGTTTATGATAGTGACCCGAAAAAGAACGCAGATGCGAAAAAGTTTGATGAGCTTACATATGACGAGGTGCTTGCACGTCATCTCAATGTTATGGACACAACGGCAACCTCGCTTTCAATGGATAACGATATCCCGATAATTGTTTTCTCGCTGCAGGACAGTGAAAATATTAAACGAGTAATACTTGGTGAAAAAATAGGTACAGTAGTAAGAAAGGAAGCTTAAGTTATGAGACCTGAAGTAAAAGAATTTGATGAGAGAATGCAAAAAAGTATAGGTGTTGTCGCAGAAGAGTTTGCGGCAGTGCGTGCAGGACGCGCGAACCCCGCAGTTCTTGATAAGATTACGGTTGACTATTACGGAACTCCCACTCCCATCCCGCAGCTAGGTTCCGTATCTGTTCCCGAACCGAGAACTCTTATGATTCAGCCGTGGGATGCATCTGTTCTTAAAGGTGTTGAAAAGGCAATCCTTGCATCTGACCTCGGAATCACTCCCGCCAACGACGGAAAGTGCATTCGCCTTGCTTTCCCCCAGCTTACAGAGGAGCGCCGCCGAGACCTTATTAAGCAGGTTAAGAAAATCGGTGAAGACGGCAAGGTTGCTGTCCGTAACATCCGCCGCGATGCACTTGATAAGTTTAAGGCAATGAAGAAAAAATCTGAAATCACGGAAGATGACCTCAAGATTTTGGAAGATGAGACGCAGAAGGTTACGGATAAGAGCTGCAAAGAGCTTGATGTTATGACCGAAAAGAAGGAAAAAGAACTCCTTGAGATTTAAGGCAGTGATATTAAATGGGTATTTTTAAAAAGAAGCAAATGGCAGAGTCTGTGGATTTCACAGCTCTGCCTGAGCATATTGCGATAATTCTCGACGGAAACGGACGTTGGGCGAAGCGACGCGGAATGCCGAGAACGGCAGGCCACGCTGTTGGAAGCGAAAACTTCCGCAAGATAGCGACTTACTGTAATGATATTGGCATTAAATACCTCACCGTTTATGCGTTTTCCCCAGAAAATTGGGAGCGTCCCAACGTTGAGGTCAGCACAATTATGTCGCTTCTTGAAAATTATATCATAGAAGCTATTGATGAGGTGCGGAAGAAAAATCTCCGCCTTTGCTTCTGGGGGTCGCGTGAAGGTCTTTCCGAGCATATAAAGAAGCTTATGGATGAATCGGAGGAGCAGTCACGTGATATGACCGGCATGCAAGTTAATGTATGCCTCAATTACGGTTCCCGTAATGAGATAAAAGAAGCTGTGGCCCGAATTTCACGAGATGTTTCCGAGGGTAAAATAAATCCTGAAGCGATAAGTGAGGATATGATAGATTCATATCTCTATTCGGCGGGCACTCCGGCTCCCGATCTTCTCATCCGTCCGGGTGGGGAAAAGCGTCTTTCAAACTTTCTTTTGTGGCAGCTGGCTTACAGTGAAATGGTGTTTACTGATAAGCTCTGGCCCGAGTTTGATGAGCGTGAGCTTGATAACGCAATAATTGAATTTCAAAAGCGAAACAGAAGATACGGCGGAATATAGTATATTTGCGCCGTTCCTTTTGTATGAAAGGAATGATTAATATGCGTACACGGATTATAACGGCAGTGATAGCAATCGCTGTTTTTATTGCGGTAGTGTATTTTCTGCCGGCGTTTTGCTTTACGTTGGCAGTTTCAGTAATTTGCGCAGTTGCGGCTTACGAGCTTACTGCAAAGAGCGGTATAGTAAAACTTGCGCCGCTTTATGCAGTATCTTGTGCTTCTGCGGTTGTGGCACCGCTTTTGGTATCGCTTCCCACGTTTGAAAAATATGTGCTTGTGTATCTTTTTGCAGCAGTGGTGGCGCTTTTTGTCGTTTGGCTTTTAAATTACGAAAAAGCTAACCTTGTTATGGTTATTACTTCGTTTTTCGCAGGCGCCGTTCTTCCGCTTATGTTTTCGGTTATCGGAAGGATATACGCGCTCGAAAACGGAAAAATATTGATTCTTATTCCATTTCTCGCAGCGTGGATGACCGATACCGGTGCGTATTTTGCCGGCGTGTTTCTTGGAAAGCACAAGCTGTGTGAAAAAATCAGCCCGAAAAAGACTGTTGAGGGAGCTGTGGGTGGTATAATCACGTGCGTTGCTGCACTTGTCGCTTTTGCGTATTTTTTGAAACTTCCGATAAATTATATTTCTTTTGGGATTGGCGCGCTTGTCCTGTCATTGCTTGCACAAGCGGGCGATCTGTCATTTTCAATTATCAAGCGTGAATATAATATAAAAGATTACGGAAACATAATGCCCGGTCATGGAGGTGTGCTTGACCGCTTTGACAGCACGATGTTCACCATTCCGGCAACGTATGTTTTACTTATGATAATCGGCATTATAGTGTAGGTGTGAATTATGGTTTCAAACTTATCCATTCTCGGCTCTACCGGTTCAATCGGAACGCAGACGCTTGACGTTGCGAGGGCTTTGGGAATTAAAGTGTCGGCAATTGCCGCAAACAGAAATATAAAGCTTTTGGAAGAGCAGGCGAGAGAGTTTTCCCCGCGTATCGTTGCCGTTGCGGATGAAAATGCTGCAAAGGAGCTTAAGATTGCGCTTTCCGACACAACATGTGAGGTTTTGTCAGGAAGGGAAGCTGTTCTTGAGGTTGCCGCGTGTTCTGAGGCAGATACAGTTATGTCATCGCTTGTAGGTATGGCAGGTATCGAGCCAACTCTTTGTGCGATTGATGCGGGAAAGGATATTGCGCTTGCAAATAAAGAAACTCTTGTTTGTGCCGGTGAGATAGTAATGCGCCGCGCAAAGGAGAAAAATGTCAAAGTTATTCCGGTTGATTCGGAGCATTCTGCGATTTTTCAGTCACTTCATGCATCTGTTGCTCCGCAGCGTGAGCTTACGAGAATAATTCTTACGGCGTCCGGAGGACCTTTCTTCGGGAAGAATCGTGACGAGCTTGAAAACGTCACAGTAGAGCAGGCTCTGCGTCATCCAAACTGGAGCATGGGTGCAAAGGTTACTATCGACTCGGCAAGTCTCATGAACAAGGGGCTTGAGTTTATGGAGGCAATGTGGCTTTTTGACCTTGATCCTTCACAGATTGATATAGTTGTTCACCGTGAAAGCATTATTCATTCAATGGTGGAATTTCGCGACGGTGCGATTATTGCCCAGCTCGGCACGCCTGATATGAGAACACCAATATCGTTTGCGCTGACATATCCGGAACGTATGAATTTTGGAGGAGAGTATATTGATTTTACAAAGCTTTCCTCGCTTTCTTTTGCGCTTCCCGATAAGAAAACATTTCGTTGTCTTGCGCTTGCGCTGTCTGCGGCAAAGCGTGGCGGTACGGCGGGAGCGCTTTTGAATGGTGCAAATGAGGCAACGGTGGATTTGTTCCTGAATTCGAAAATAAAATTTCTTGAAATTGCAGATTATATAGAACGTGCTACTTCGACTGTCGGAGTTTTGGATAATCCAACTCTTGCGGACATTATTGGCGCATCGGAGAACGCGCGTGATGCGGTATATTCAATGATTTAGAAGGTGATTTCTATTTACGTTCTGCTTGCAATACTTCTTTTTGGGCTGCTTGTCGCAGTTCACGAATTTGGTCATTTCATAACGGCGAAGCTGTCCGGAGTCCAGGTGAATGAGTTTGCGATAGGCATGGG
>JAZQSB010000039.1:0-5168 GCA_045629885.1 Eubacteriales bacterium
GTGCCGCCGCCCATACCTGCCGTGATAAACACCATATCGGTGCCCTCAAGCATTTTCTTTATTGCTTCGCGGCTTTCCTCTGCCGCCTTTTTTCCGACCTCGGGATCGGAGCCTGCACCAAGACCCTTGGTCAGCTTTTCACCAAGCTGCACTCTGTAGGTTGCGCAGGATTTCTGAAGTGCCTGGCGGTCTGTGTTCATAACAATAAACTCAACGCCGCGAACACCCGAATTAATCATCTGGTTAACGGCGTTACCCCCGCCGCCGCCTGCTCCTATAACTTTAATAGGTACAATAACATCTGTGCCGGTATCTAACTCGAAAGGCATATGTAAATCCTCCTTGAGATTATCTTTTGTCATTACTATAACATATTATATATTTTATATGTTTTTTGTTAAAAGGTCAATAGTAATTAATCAAAATATTATAATTTTTTTTAATTTTTTATTGTTTTGAAAATTTTATTCTTCCGAGCCATGCATTTCCATGTCAGCTTCTTCGTTTTCGGGACCGGCGTCCGTCCCTGCTTCTGTCACTTCTTCAAGCGGAATTTCTCCTACATCTGCACCTTCTCTGGAATTTTCCGTTTCCACAACCTGTACCGTCTTCTCTGAAAGGTCTATTGCAGAATCCGGGCGGAATCGTGCCTCCCGAACGGCACTTACATTTATAGTTCCCTTGTCAAAATCGTTAAGCTGACCGATTACCGCATGCAACATCTCAATCTTCTTTCCAAGCTCAGACGCATCTCCGAGAACAATAAGAAAGCGGTCACCGTAAACAAGTTTTATATCATACAGCTTATCAATCTCAACACGTGATGTGTTCCCCGTCATTTCTGTATAGCGAAGCGACGTAAGAACCTCTCTCAGAACCGGAAGCTGGTCTTCGTTCTTCAGGACAAGCGGCGAGCCGGCAAACGGAGTCATAACCTCACATCCCGATATTTTCGGCACCTTAACCTCAGCATCAGGCGCAATGCGCTCAAGAATATGGGCGTTGTTGTCTATCAGCCAGCGATTGCCGTCACATACAACATACGCCGCCGCAACGCGCTCGGTAATTTCAAACAAAAAGGTATCGGGAAGCCTTCTGCGTATTTTTATCTGCTCGATATACGGATATTCCGATAGAAGCTTTTCAGCAACCTCAAACTTATTTACGAGAAACATATTATCGCCCGTTTTTATCCCCGAGCTCTCAATAATATCCGCTGCCTGATAGCGAACGCTTCCGCTTACCTGCACCTCGGCAACCTTCAAAAACACCGTAACCGACGCGACAATTGCTCCTATAACAATCAAAAACGTGAGCAACGACAGCACAAAACTGCCGTTTCTTCTTTTTCTTCTGCGCCGTCTTTTTGCCATTTCCAATCCTCTTTTCTTTCGTATATTCTCTCATCTGCGCACGATATCTGCGCCAAGATAAGACATACTTTCTTCTATTTTTTCATATCCGCGGTCGATATGATGAATTTCACCTATTTCGCTCTGCCCCTCGGCCGCCATTGCCGCAATAACAAGTGCTGCACCGCCGCGAAGATCCGTAGCTTCAACAGGGCATCCGCAAAGCTTCGGAACGCCGTATACAAGAGCAACCTTGCCCTCGGTTTTTATATCCGCACCGAGACGGCAAAGCCCACCTATATGACGGTAGCGTCCGTCAAAAATAGTTTCCACAAACATACTCGTACCCATGCATTTTGTCGCGAGTGCCATAAGCGGTGGCTGGGCATCCGTAGGAAATCCCGGATACGGCATTGTTCTGATACACCGGAATGCCGAAAGCCTTCCGGTGCGGCTTATATCCACAAAGTCACGTCCGACAAAAACATCACATCCCACAGCATCAAGAACGGACGTAACGGTAGAAATATGCTCCGGCACAACGTTTTCCACATGTACGCGACCTCCGCACAGCGCAACGGCACACATAAATGTAGCCGCACAGATTCTGTCTGGTATCACGCGGTGTGAAACATTACCGAGCTTTTTCTTTCCATTAATGACGATTGTTGAGCTTCCCGCACCAGAAATATCCGCACCCATTTTCACAAGAAAGTCCTGCAAATCTTCAATCTCGGGCTCACGCGCGGCATTAAAAATACGCGTTCTTCCCTCACACGCTGTGGCGGCAAGCATTGTGTTTTCCGTTGCACCTACGCTGGGAAAAGAAAGAACGATATCTCTCCCTCTCATCCTGCGCGCCTCACAGCTTATCGCACCTCCGTTTTCACGGATGTGCGCACCAAGCGTTTTTAGTGCGGAAATATGCAGATCAATAGGGCGCGCTCCCAGCTCACACCCGCCGGGCGTGAATAGCGAAACCCTTCCCAGCCTCGCAAGCATCGCGCCCATAAATATTACAGATGAACGCATTTCGCGCATAAGCTCATCCGGTATTGCATGATTTTGTGCATCCGTCGAATCAACAACAACGGTATTCCCGTCAAACGTTACCTTACAACCGATACACCTTAAAATTTCAACAGCTGCGTCAACATCACGCAGTCTCGGGCAGTTATGTATTTCGCTTATGCCCGAATTCAGAATCGTCGCGGCAAGAATAGGAAGAACACTGTTTTTTGAACCGTGAACGGATACTTTCCCGTCAAGCGTTCTCCCTCCGTTTACAATCAATGTGCTCATAACAAGAAAGCACCCTCCCACTTGTTTTCAACGTCGGCCGAACATTGTTTTCACAGTATTCTATGCACCGCCGTGCAGGTGGGTTACTTTTTTGCTATTTTACATAATGCTCATCATTTCATCATAGATGCGTTCTGTCCCGTCAAGTATGGCATTTTTTATAAGATTTTCCGACATCTCCGCTCTCTTTTTCTCATTCCCCAAAAGTTCTTTTGCTGTGTCATAAAGCAATTTTGGAGTTACATTTTTTTCCTCAATCACAACTGCACCGCCCAAAGCTCCGAGTTCAGATGCATTCTTGAACTGATGGTTGTCTGTTACATTCGGTGATGGCACGATTATCGCAGGCACACCGCGTGCTCTTATTTCAGAAAGAGTTCCCGCACCTCCACGGCACATAACAACATCTGCCGCCGCAAGCACGCGCGGCATATCATCAATATATTCACGCAGAGTAATAAAGCTTTGCTTTTGAAGGTCAACTCCCTTTTCTTTTACAGCATCGGGCATCCACTCATAGCCGAACTTTCCCGTTGCGTGAATATGGAAAAACTCACCGGGATTTTCATTCTCAATGCGGATTATTTCCGCAATCGCCTTATTCATCTCACGTGCACCGAGAGATCCCCAGAAGCTTACGAGCAATGGTTTTGTAATTCCCAATTCGCGCCGTGCCTCTTCTCTGTCATACATAAGAATATCTCCGCGCACGGGATTTCCCACAACTGCGCAGGATGCCCTGTCCGGAAGTCGATTTCGGCTTACCTCGAAATTGAGCAGCACACGCGTAACACGCGTTGCAAGCCTGCGCGTTGCAAGTCCCGGAAATGCATTTGATTCGTGCACAACCGTGGGTATTCCGAGCCGTGCAGCCGCCGAAAGCACAGGATAACACGCATATCCGCCTGTACCCATAACTATATCGGGAGAAAACTCGCAGATAAGATTTTTTGCATCACGCTCCGCGGAAAAAACGTGTTTTATGGCATCTATATTGGCTACAAGACCTGAAAGTCCGCTTTTTCGGGATATTGGTCTTGATTCTATCGTTTTTATCTCAAATCCTGCTGCCGGCACAAGGCGCTCTTCCATACCTCCCCGAGCACCGACAAAAAGAATTTCCGCACTTTTTTTCTTTTCCTTCACAAGCTTTGCAACGGCAAGCGCTGGGTTAATGTGTCCGCCCGTACCGCCGCACGCAAACATAAAGCGCATAAAGCAAACCTCCTACCCTGCCTTCTTTGCCGGAATATACCTCGAAACAGAAAGGACAACGCCCATCTCTGCAAGCAAAATCAAAAGTGCCGTACCTCCGTATGAGAAGAACGGAAGTGCCGCGCCCGTAACGGGAAGAACACCTGTTACAACGCCGATGTTGAGAACCGTCTGCAGTGCAACCATCGTTGTAACACCCCCCGCAAGAAGCGAACCAAATTTATCGCGAGCGTGAAGCGCAATCCAGTAACCTCGGATTATAAGAAGCGCAAAAAGGACGAGAATCAGTATTGCGCCGATAAATCCAAGTTCTTCGCAAACTATTGCAAAAATAAAGTCGTTATGTGCTTCAGGAAGGTATAAATACTTCTGACGGCTGTTTCCAAATCCCAGTCCAAGCGCACCGCCCGAGCCGATTGCATAGAGCGACTGGATGATCTGATATCCGTCACCGCGCGGGTCAAGAAACGGATTTAACCAAGTTTCTACGCGCTTGCGCGCATAGTCAAGAAAGCTTATTGCAGCAGCACCCGCAACACCAGCCGTTGCTATTGCTCCGGCAAACCATCCCCAGTGCGTACCTCCCATAAACATAAGCGCAGCACCAACACCAACGATAAGCACGGCACCGGAGAGGTGCGGCTCCAAAAACATAAGTCCCGCAAGGACTGCCAGAATCGCGACATACGGAAGCACGCCGTGACGGAAAGTGTGCATTTTTTCGGGATTTATGGAAATCATGCTGGAAAAAAGGAATATTACTCCAACCTTCGCAATCTCCGACGGCTGAAACTGTATAAAACCAAGGCTTATCCAGCGCTTTTCACCAAAGTTTCCCTTTCCTATAAAAAGAACAAGAACAAGAAGCATCACCGCAATGAGCATAAGAAGCGGAGAAAGCACACGGAATCTGCGATAATCCATAAAGCTGACAATAAACATTATTGCAATTCCAGCCACAGCAAAAACCGCCTGACGTGTAAAGTAATACGTTGAAGAAAGCCCTTCATAATACGCCGTCGCGTAGCTTGCCGAAAACAGCATAAGAAGTCCTATTCCCATAAGCACAATTACGAGAATAAGAAAAGGATAATCCATTGTTCCCGGCACAGCGCGTTTTTTTCCGCTCTGTGATACACTCGTTTTCCTTGCCATATATCCCATCCACTCCCAAGACTAAAATAATTTACCCATAATACCTGCAAATCCCGCAAGTGCACCCATTGCCGAAACCGTCATAAAAACGGCACAAATTTTCTTTTCATTCCATCCGCTCATTTCAAAATGGTGATGTATGGG
>JAZQSB010000040.1:0-18041 GCA_045629885.1 Eubacteriales bacterium
GAAGGAAAGAGATAAAGATGCAAAAAATCAGGAAAATATTATCCGACAAGGATGAGCGGAATTTACTGAAAAATATTATTCTTGCCTTTATGGTCAAAGGTGTTTCTCTACTGATTTCCGTATTCTCAATGCCTCTGTATATAAAATATTTTGATGATAACAGAGTGCTTGGAGTATGGTATGCAGTTCTGTCGGTTTTATCTTGGATTAACGTTTGTGATCTGGGTCTGGGAAATGGTTTGAGAAATATGCTTACAAAATCCCTTGCCTTGAATGACAGCAAAGAAGGAAGAAAATATGTTTCATCTACATATGCAGCGGTTACGGCTATAATTTTACCTATATTCATTGTCGGGTCTATTGCTTTAATTTTCTTTGATTTAAACGCTTTCTTTAATATATCTGAAACGGTAATAAGTGCAAAAACGCTGAAGCTTTCAATGTTTATACTTTTCTTTGGTGTTTGCATAAGCTTTATTTTTAAGCTGATCCACAACGTAGTTTACGCTATTCAGAAATCCTATTTAAACAACGTGATGGCACTGATGGTGAGTGTTATCCCATTGGCATATGTCTTTCTCTTCAAAGGAGAGAATATAGAGAAAAACTTAATTTTCTTGTCGTTAGTACATATTTTAGCTATAAATATTCCGTCGTTGTTTGCAACGTTTGTTCTGTTTAATAAGGAATATTTAAAACCGTACAAGTTTTCGCTTAAGGAGATAGACCTCCACGCAGGAAAAAATATATTACAGTTCGGCACTCAGTTTTTTTTGGCGCAGATATTCTTTATGATATTGATGTCAACAAACGAGGTGTTGATAAGCACATATTTTTCGCCTGAGTATGTTGTGGAATACAGTATATATTATCGTTTGTTTACTGTTATCGGCTCATTGTTTACTCTTGCTTTAAGTCCGCTCTGGTCAAAAATAACCAAAGATTTATATGAGAAAAAGTACAAAAAAATCAAATATACAAATTATGTTCTTTATGCTTGCGCAGGAGTTGCAATAATTGTTCAATTTACAATGGTGCCTTTCTTGCAACCCTTATTCAATATCTGGTTGGGACAGGCAACTGTAGCGGTTAATTATACCATAGCTGTTGTTTTTGCTTCTTTTGCAGGGTTATACGTCTTAAATATTGCATTGACAACTGTTGCAAACGGAATGGGAGATTTAAAATCTCAGATAGTTTTTTATGGCATTGGTGCGCTTTTAAAAATTCCTTTTGCTTATTTTCTGAAAATAAGCTTACTTGGATGGTGGTATATAGTTGCATACAATGCATGCGTTATTGCGCTGTTCTGTGTATATCAAACATTTTGGGTTGAAAGGAAAATAAAATCATTAATAAAATCGGAGGAATAAAAAATGGGTATATTCAGTGGAAAAACATTACTTATTACCGGCGGAACCGGATCTTTTGGTAATGCAGTATTAAATCGTTTCCTTGATACTGATATCGGGGAAATCCGCATTTTTTCGCGCGATGAGAAAAAACAAGATGATATGCGCCATGAGTATCAGGTAAAGTATCCGGAGGCAAGCAACAAAATAAAATTTTATATTGGTGATGTAAGAGATCTGCAGAGCGTGAAAAATGCGATGCATGGCGTTGATTACATATTCCACGCAGCGGCGCTTAAGCAGGTTCCGTCTTGCGAATTCTTCCCGATTGAAGCTGTTAAAACAAATGTTATCGGAACAGAAAACGTTTTGACAGCGGCGATTGACGAGGGGGTAGAAAAGGTTATCTGCCTTTCAACCGACAAGGCAGCATATCCCGTCAATGCGATGGGCACAAGTAAGGCTATGATGGAAAAGGTTGCCGTTGCAAAATCACGGACAACGACGAAAACGATGATTTGTTGCACGCGTTACGGAAACGTTATGTGTTCTCGCGGATCTGTTATCCCGCTTTGGATTGAACAGATTAGAGGAAATGCAAATATTACTCTTACAGAGCCTACTATGACGCGATTTATTATGAGTCTTGATGAAGCTGTTGATTTGGTTCTTTTTGCGTTTAAAAATGGATGTTCCGGAGACATTCTTGTTCAAAAGGCACCTGCGTGTACAATTCAGATACAGGCTGAGGCCGTGTGTGAGCTGTTTGGTGGAGATAAGAATAAAATCAAAGTTATAGGAATTCGACACGGCGAAAAAATGTTTGAGACGCTTTTGACAAATGAAGAGTGCGCAAACGCCATTGACCTTGGTGATTTTTATCGTGTTCCGTGTGACAAGCGTGGACTCAACTATGATAAGTACTTTAATGAAGGTAATCTGAATCGCGCAAAGCTTAGCGAATTCAATTCAAATAACACAAAGCTTTTAAGTGTTGAGGAAACCAAAGAGAAAATTGCTGCACTTAAATATATTCAGGACGAACTGAACAAAGGGAAGATGTGAAATGAACATATTAATTACCGGTGCTTGTGGATTTGTCGGCAAGAACCTCGTGCAATCACTGAAAAATATCCGCGATGGCAAGGATAAAACCTATGACCTAAGCGTAGACCTCAATATATTTGAATATGATATTGATTCAACGCCCGAAGAACTTGATGAATATTGCAAAAAGGCTGAGTTTGTTTTCAACCTTGCCGGAGTAAATCGACCTCAAAATCAGGAAGAGTTTATGCAGGGGAATTTCGGTTTCGCATCAACCCTTTTGAATACGCTGAAAAAACATAACAATACCTGCCCGGTAATGTTATCATCCTCAATTCAGGCGGCGTTGGATAATCCATACGGCAAATCCAAAAAAGCGGGCGAGGATTTGTTCTTTGAGTATTCAAAAGAAACCGGTGCGGAGGTTTTCGTCTACCGTTTCCCCAACGTTTTCGGAAAGTGGTGCAGACCGAATTATAACAGCGCTGTTGCAACGTTCTGCAATAATATTGCTCACGATCTTCCCATAACGGTAAATGACAGAAGCGTGAATATGCAGCTTGTTTATATTGATGATGTTGTAAACGAGCTTATAAATGCTCTTTCAGGAAAATCCACAAAAAACGGCCAATACTGCGAAGTGCCGGTTGTTCATAGAATAACACTTGGTGAAATAGTCGATTTGCTGTATTCGTTTAGAGAAAGCCGCGATTTGCGCTCGGTTCCAGATATGAGCGATGAATTCACAAAAAAACTTTATGCTACATACCTTTCATATTTGCCAGAGGACAAGTTTTCATATGAGCTTAAAATGAACTGCGACGACCGCGGAAGCTTTACGGAGATAATCCGAACTTTTGATCGCGGACAATTCAGCGTTAATATCTCAAAACCCGGTATTACAAAGGGCAATCACTGGCACCACACAAAGAATGAAAAATTCGTTGTTGTGAGCGGAAAGGGTGTAATACGCTTCCGCAAGATAGGTGAAGGCAAAGTGTATGAGTATTTTGTATCCGGTGATAAAATTGAGGTTGTTGATATACCGACAGGATATACACACAATATCGAAAACCTTGGTGACACCGATATGGTAACATTTATGTGGTGCAACGAATGCTTTGACCCTAATAAGCCAGATACTTTCTTTGAAGAGGTGTAGTTGATGGGGCAAATATCATTAGTGCATAGAGCACTTTTGTCTCTCGTGAGAAGCGCAATTCATATGGAACAAAATCCATTTGATTTTAGTGTTTTATCTGAAAATGATTGGTCTGCATTGATGAAAGAGAGTGTAAATCACTCGGTTGCGTTGCTTGCGTTTGATGCCTTGAAGTGTGTGGATGTGAGAATTCCGGAAAATGTAAAGAAGCGATGGCGAGACATAGCACTATCCTTGTTTTGTCAAAACTTTGAAGTATTAGATGCACAAAAAGAGCTTATTAAAATATTAGAGCAAAATAAGGTTAACTATGTTATTTTAAAAGGAACAGCTTCTGCGTCATATTATCCGGATTTTGAAAAAAGAAGCTTTGGTGATATTGATTTTTTGATTGATTCACACCGAAAAGAAGAGGTTGAGAAGATATTAATCTTGAACGGATATAACTGCACGCTCAAAGATTACGTCTGCCACTCTGTTTTTGAAAAAGAGAGCGTACAGTTCGAGATGCATTATGAAATTGTAGGGGTTCCTGCCGGAAGTTGTGGAACAATCTTTCGCGAATATATGATGGGCGCTGAAAAAATGGGATTCAAAAATGAAAACCCGATGTTTTCTAACCCGATTCATAAGATTCATGCTGTGATTTTGTTATTGCATACTATTCATCATCTGATTGATGAGGGCGTTGGACTGAGACATCTCTGTGACTGGGCTTGCTTCGTTGAAAAAACCCACAAAGAGGCTTTTTGGCAAGAGGACATATATCCCTTGCTTAAGAAAACCGGAACTTTAAAGTTCGCTTCAATTTTAACAAAAACAGCTTCGCTAAATCTTGGGTGCTTTTGTTTTGATTGGGCGCAACGAGCTGATGATGAGGTTTGCAATGCGCTAATCTGTGATATTTTAGAGCTGGGGAATTTTGGAAGAGCCAATAAGGCTCGTTCGATAAGCGGCAAGGTGATTTCCAATCGACTTGAAAACAATTTACAAGATAATAGAAAGGGATATTTTAAAGAAAAAATATATTCTTTATATAAGAGAAGTGCTGCTATGTCAAAGGGAAAGGTCTTTGTTCCTTTTGTGTTTGTATGGACTTTGATAAAAACACTTGTTCTGGTTGCCTGCGGTAAAAAAACATCGCTTTTAAAAACATATTCTTATGCGGATGAACGGAAGGCAATTTATAAAACTTTTGAATTGTTTGATTTTGTTGATAACTGAAGAGGTGTAAAAATGCTTGATTATCGTAAAAATTGTTTCAATTCAGTAAGGTTGTTTGCAGCGTTGCAAGTTTTTTTAGGACATGCTCTCGTACATTTGGGTATAGAATATAAGTTAAAGATATTCTCTTATTTTTCAGGAGTACCAATCTTTTTCTTTTTAAGTGGTTTTTTGATTTGGTCGTCAATAGAACGCACACCGGATTTTAAAACATATTTTAAAAAGCGAGTTTTGCGCATTTATCCTGAGTTATGGATGGGAGTAGCTCTTTCAATAGTGACTATTTTGGTTTTATATCTCGAGAATGTGAATTGGTTGGATTTAGGTTTTTTTTCAATAACGCAGAGTACATTTATGCAGTTCTGGACACCTGAATCTTTACGAGGTTTTGGTTGTGGAACTCCTAACGGTTCTTTGTGGACGATTTGTGTCATAGTGCAGTTTTATATCCTGGCATGGTTTTTGTATAAACTTTTAAAAAGAAAACGTGATTGGGTGCTAGTTATTATATGCTCGGTTGCATTAAGTGTAATTTTTCCGTATTTAAAGCATTTATTTCCTAGTGAATTAATGGCTAAGTTGTTTGGGCAGACTATTTTTCCGCATCTATGGATGTTCTTGTTTGGTGGGGTGGTATGGGCATATAGAGAAACAATACTTCCGATTCTGAAAAAAATTTGGTGGGTTGCTCCATGTATAATGCTTGTTGCAGAAATTGGGGGGTTTCCAAGGATTGGCAGAACGTACGATTTGCTTAATTCGCTTTGTTTATTTGCTTTTATAACCGGATTCGCATATAAGTTCCACCGCTTAAATGTTAAATATGATATTTCGTATGGTATCTACATATATCACATGATAGTTATTAATGTTCTCATAGAGCTTAATGTAATTAAATCGTTGTATGCTGTTCTTTTGGCGCTATTTATCACTGTGATATTGGCAACTGTTTCATATTTTATAAATTCAAAGATAAATGTAGGCATGAGGTGTAGTAAATGCAAAAACTTAAACTTATGACAATAATCGGTACACGCCCGGAGATAATCCGTCTTTCGGAGGTTATAAAGGCGTGTGATAAGTATTTTGACCAGATTTTGGTTCACACAGGGCAGAATTATGATTATAATTTAAATCAGGTTTTCTTTGATGATTTAGGTCTTCGCGCACCGGATTATTATTTAAATTCCGTCGGCGCTCACCTTGGCGAAACCATTGGGAATATTATTTCAAAAGCGTATGAGCTTATGGTAGAGGTAAAGCCCGATGCACTTTTAGTCCTCGGCGATACAAATTCCTGTCTTTCGGTAATTGCGGCAAAGCGTTTGCATATTCCTATTTTTCATATGGAAGCGGGCAACCGCTGCTTTGATGAATGCTTGCCGGAAGAAACAAACAGAAGAATTGTTGACGTTACGGCAGATGTTAATATGTGCTATTCCGAACACGCACGCCGTTATCTCAACGCTGCAGGCGTGCCGAAGGAAAGAACTTATGTTACAGGCTCGCCTATGGCAGAGGTTTTACGTGCAAATCTTGAAAAGATAAAGGCAAGCGATATTCTCACAAAGCTTGGTTTGGAGAAGAAAAAATATATTCTCCTCTCTGCACACAGAGAAGAGAATATTGATACGGAGAAGAACTTCTTCTCGCTTATGAATGCGGTAAACGCTATGGCAGAGAAATACGATATGCCGATTCTTTATTCCTGCCATCCGAGAAGCAAAAAGTTTATTGAAGCACGCGGATTCAAGTTTGACAAGCGCGTTATTCAGCACGAGCCGCTCGGCTTCCACGAGTATAACAATCTGCAGATGAACGCATATGCCGTTGTATCGGACAGCGGAACACTTCCAGAGGAAAGCAGCTTTTATCTCTCGGTTGGAAATCCATTCCCGGCAATCTGCATAAGAACATCCACAGAGCGCCCGGAAGCGCTTGATGACGGAAACTTTATCCTTGCCGGAATAACGACTGAGCAGGTGCTTCAGGCGGTTGATGTTGCGGTGTCGATGAACGACAACGGCGATTTAGGTATACCGGTTGAGAACTACGTTGATGAAAACGTGAGTGTTAAGGCGGTTAAGATTATTCAGAGCTATACAGGAATAGTAAACAAAATGGTCTGGAGAAAAGACAATTAAATCAAAAAAGTGGACGAGGATATCTCACAAGAAGTGAGGTATCCTCGTTTCGAAAAATAATATAGGATAAAGAAGTGAATTGGAAAAGTTGATTGTTATACAAGAGCGAATGTCCAGTTGGGTTTTGTTGCTGTAAGCTCTGACCATTCACCATCCGTAAAGGTTACTTCTTTTGCAGATTTTTTGAATGTTACAGTTTTGCTCGTTGCGGTTGCAGATAATGCGTTGATTATACTTGTGATGCTCACTTTGTTAAGTGGTGAGTCTTTGAGATTGATATTTGCAGCTATAACGCTTCCATCTGTGAAGACTAAATCAGTCAATGCGGTGCAGTAAGCAAAAGCAGATGAAAAAGTTGTACATTTTTCGCTTACTGTAAGAGTTATATGTGTTTTGCGACCTGCACTATAACCTTCGTAAAAAGCATTACTCAGATTTGTAGCATTTGATAAGTCAATATTGATATAATCTATCCAAGCATCTTGAAACATAGATGTGGCGTTTGTTACGTTGCTAAAATCAAACAGGTGTTTATAGTTTCTGTAATCAAGAAGTGGCGTGTTGCCATAATTACAAAAATGGAACATGAATATTGCAGTGATTGATTTGGGTGTTGTCTTATATTTGGGATTGAAAGTATTCACATTCCACCCTGCGCCTGCAAACATTCCCCGGCAACTTGTGCGGTTGCCATAATCCTGAAAATCATCCCAAAACCTGTCATACTCTGTCTGGATACCCCAACTTTTGTTATACGTCGCCTCAATATTCACACCCTCGGTATCGCTAAATATATTCATATGCGGTGATACGCTTGTCATTCCCTCTACAGTGCCATCTGTGGCGGGTGTGAGAATTTGATACCCCTCATTTTCGTCTACTCCGTATTTTGTCACGCTCACGCTGCCCGGTGAAATATACGGCGTGTAGGGGAGAGACGTATCTCCGCGGTTGAGCATTGGATAAACGGTTACGTTGTTCAATGTTGTGTTAGCCAATATACCTATAAACGTAGCAGTGAGTGTGTCATCGTCACTTATTTCAAACGTTTTAGGTGCCACACCACTTGTCGCCGCAGCTACACCAGTGCCGTTAATAAATTTATTCGTTTGTAAATATACAGACCCTTTCATACTGCTCGGACAACCGCTAAGCGTATATGTGCCTAAGTCGATGTATTTGTTTTGATAATAGAGCACAGTAGTCTTTGTGGCTGTACCGTTTATTGTAACGCTTTTGTCTTCATTCAATGTCCATGATAATCCGTTTAATGTACCTTCCGCCTCAAGTGTCGGTTTATCAAACAAATTCACGCTCTCAACCTTACACCTCACGTTATGCGGAACCTCGCTAACGTCATCAACTGATATGTAGCTTCCGGAAACAGTTTTTGGGATAAGCTTGCTTTCATCTACCATCGACTTTTGCCCTGTGGTGTAGACCTGTGAAATGCTCTCTGCCATTTGGTCGAGAGTAAGCGCGTCGGTCTTACCGGTCTTGACGCGGATTTCATCTGCAATTGCAGTCAGCTTAGAATTCACGCTCATTACCACGCACCTCCTAAGATGGCGGTTTCGACATAAGCTTTTATCTCTGCCTTATCTTCTTCCGTCCAATAGTCGGTTCCACGGATTGGTGTATAACCGTCTGAACCCTTGGCACCGGTATCTCCGCGTTCACCTTGCGGACCTTGTGCGCCGGTGTCACCTTTTTCACCGCGGATTCCCTGAATCCCCTGCGGTCCGGTATCACCTTTGTCCCCCTTGTCGCCTTTCTCGCCGGTATCGCCCTTGTCTCCTTTCGCTCCGTTGCGGACTTCAAAGGAGCTTGATTCGCCGTTGGTGAGCGTTACCGTAAAGACGTTTTTCCCTCCGCTCTCCGTTGAAGCCTCGGTCTGATCCATATCGGAGATAACAACCTTGTCGATAATATCGTCAATCCAATCAGGACGGGCAATGCCTGCCACAGTCTCGATGGCTTGCATTGATTCTTCGATTTTGGTCTTGAAGATTGCGGATTTCCCAATTTTTTCACCGAGATATGCGCGAACCTCAATCTGACCTTCGCCGGGGATTTCCATGTCGTACGCGCTCGGCGTCCATATGAGAAAATTAAATTGACAAGTTATTTCTGCGGGATAGGTTATTCCGTCCGGGCGGGAATAGATGATTCTGCATTCTGTGTCTTCATCTGCCCAGCCCAATACGTCAATGCCGATCGCGCGAAACTTGTTTTCTCCGGCTCTGCCGAGCGGGATGAATCCGCCGGTTTCATTGATATTTCTTTTTATAATTCTGCCGTTCATATTAACGCTCCTTTTTTGTAGCGTATTTTTGGACTGTTCTTTTTCGCTCGGTATTGTTCGTTAAGTATTATTCTTATAATTTTATTCATCGTATAAATTCCTTTCGTTTTTGTTGTCTTTTGCATCATTTGTGATACCTCGCTGCAAGCGCACGTGTTTACCTTATATACCGAAGCAACGGGGACTTCGTCATTAGGGATAACTTTTGCAGCGGCTATCATTTTAAATGATAGCAAAGACATAATACACCAACTTTGAATTTTCGTCAAGGGGGAATTTTAAAAATGCAAAATTGAGCGCGGGCGAACAGGGGTGTTTGACAAGCATAGAGCATTGTGCTACAATATTCAAGTAATATTACACAGGACAGGAGCTAAACAGAAATGAAGCTTAAGGGAATGACGATAAACTTTCTCGGCGACAGCATAACGGAAGGCGTAGGTACGAGCGAGAACAGCAAACGATATTTTGAGCTTATCAAGAATGAATACTGACTTGTAGCGGTGAACGGTTATGGAATTTCCGGAACGCGGCTTGCGCGGCAGACCGTTCCGAGCCAAGAACCGAGCTTTGACAAGTTTTTTGCATCAAGAGTTGACGAAATGAAAGATGCTGATGCTGTTGTTGTTTTTGGTGGCACGAACGATTTTGGTCACGGTGACGCCCCGATTGGCGAGTTTGCCGACAGAACGCCGGACACGTTTTACGGTGCCTGCCACGATCTTTATACACGGCTTATAGAAAAATATCTGGGAAAGCCGATTGTTATTATGACTCCGCTTCACAGAACAGAAGAGGATGAGGTGCGCGTAAAGCGCGGGGTAAGCGTAACGTTGAAAACTTATGTAGACACAATCCGCGAGGCGGCGGAGTTTTATTCGCTTCCGGTTTGTGATATGTTTAAAATGTCAGGACTTCAGCCAAAAGTTCCTGTGATTATGAGAAGGTTTGTTCCGGACGGGTTTCATCCGAACGATGCGGGGCATGAAATAATAGCCGCAAGGCTCGGCGGTTTTCTTGCTGCGCTTTAAGCCAAGGGGAGTTGAATACCTTGAGGGGGGACTTCCCTTAGCTTAAGTGACAAAATGACGTAAAAAGAGTTCCTTTTTGCCATTCATAAAGTTCCGCAGATAGTATAGAATAAATACTGTAAACTTATGATACGGCGGTGATTTTATGGAAAAGCTTATTGATTCTTTTTATAAAATGTTCGGTGAGAGGGACGGGATTTCCGTTTACAGCGCTCCCGGGCGCGTTGAGCTTGGCGGCAACCATACCGACCATCAGCGCGGATGCGTGCTTGCAGCAGGCGTGAACCTTGATATGCGCGCTGCTGCAGCGAAAAACGGTGAAAGAATTATCCGCGTGAAGAGCGAAGGATATCCCTTGATTGAGATTAACCTTTCGGATTTGTCTGTCCGCGAAGAGGACAAAAACACAACCTCCGCGCTCGTCCGCGGTGTTGCCGATGCTTTTTTAAAGCGTGGAAAAGCTCTCTGCGGCGTGGATATGTACATCGTGTCTGATGTTCTGCGCGGGTCGGGGCTTTCAAGCTCAGCGGCATTTGAGGTGCTTGTGGGCACGGCTCTTTCGGATCTGTCCGGCGCGGGATTTGATGCCGTAGAGATTGCCGAGATAGGGCAGTATGCGGAAACTGTGCATTTCGGAAAGCCGAGCGGGCTTATGGACCAGACGGCAAGCTCTGTGGGCGGCATCGTTGCAATTGACTTCTCACACAGCCCCGCAAAAATTGATAAGATAGAGTGTGACCTCAAAGCGCACGGCTATGACCTTGTTATAATTGACGCGGGTGCAGACCACGCCGACCTTACGGCAGAGTATGCAAGCATCCCTGCGGAGATGAAAAGTGTTGCGAAGATTTTCGGAAAGGACGTTCTGTCTGAGGTTCCGGAAAGCGAGTTTTATTTGCGCATTGCCGAGGTGCGAAAGTCCGTAGGTGACCGTGCGGTACTGCGCGCGGTACACTTCTTTGCTGAAACGCAGCGCGCTGTGCGTGAGGCAGAAGCTTTACGCGGTGGAGACTTTGAAGGCTTCCTGAAGCTTGTTGCAGAGTCCGGGAACTCGTCGTTTAAATATCTGCAGAACATATACGTTTCGGGAAGCGTTCGTGATCAGGCAATGGCATATGCACTTGCTGTGTGCGAAAAGCTTCTTTCAGAACGCGGCGCTGTGCGTATTCAGGGCGGAGGGTTCGGCGGCACGCTTGAAGCGTTTGTTCCGTGCGATATGACGGAAAGCTTCTGCGCGGGCATCGATGCCATGATAGGAAAAGATATGTATAAGGTTCTTGCTGTCCGCAGGGACGGCGGGATCAAGCTTAGATAAGGAGGTGAAAATATATGAAAATTGCAGTGCTTGGAGGTGCGGGATATATCGGCTCGCACACCGTTCGCGGACTTGTTGAGCGTGGTCACGCTGTCACGGTTATAGATAACCTTCAGACGGGATATCTTGCATCTGTTGACGACCGTGCGGAGTTTTTAAAGGGCGATATCCGCGATAAGGAGTTTTTGATAAAAGCCTTCTGCGGCGCGGGCTTTGATGCGGTAATCCACTTTGCCGCATGCTCGCTCGTCGGAGAGAGCGTGTCCGACCCGCTGAAATATTACAATAACAACGTCGGTGGGGCAATAACCCTACTTGATGTTATGACCCAGGCAGGAATTGATAAAATTGTTTTTTCATCCACCGCGGCAACTTACGGTGAACCGGAGAGAGTGCCGATACTTGAGGATGACAGAACCTGCCCCACAAACCCATATGGAGAGACGAAGCTTGCGATGGAAAAGATGTTCAAGTGGGCGGGCAATGCCCACGGCATACGCTTTGTTTCGCTCCGTTATTTCAACGCCTGCGGTGCAGACGCAAGCGGAACCATCGGTGAGGCGCACAACCCCGAGTCACACCTCATCCCGCTTATTCTTCAGGTGCCAAACGGCAAGCGTGAGGCTATATATGTTTTCGGTGACGACTATAACACAAAGGATGGAACGTGCGTGCGCGATTATATCCACGTTACGGACTTGTCCGACGCACATATTCTTGCTGTTGAATATCTTGAAAACGGAGGCAAAAGCGATATATTTAACCTCGGCAACGGAGTGGGATTTACCGTCCGCGAGGTTATTGAGAGCGCCCGCCGGGTTACGGGACATCCGATACCGGAGGTTGTTTCACCGCGCCGCGCGGGAGATCCGGCTCGGCTTATCGCATCAAGCGACAAGGCGCGCAGTATTCTCGGGTGGAATCCGAAGCACGCCGACCTTGATGAAATTGTCGGCTCTGCGTGGAACTGGCACAAAACGCATCCGGAGGGGTATAATGCCTGAACGGGGTTCAGGTAATGAGGAATGAGTAATGAAAAAATGATGAGTGTATATTCGGATATAAATTCCCTGGTTTTGTATGCCATGGAGCGCGAGCTCATCTCGCCGCTTGATGAAACGTATATAAAAAACCAACTGATTGATATTCTCGGTCTTTTAGAATTTAAAGAAGTGGATGCGGCAGAAAAGGAACTTGAAGAGATTCTCACATCTTTGTGCGATTTTGCCGTGGAGAAAGGGATAATTGAAGATACACAGACTGAGCGCGACCTGTTTGATACGCGCATAATGGGCGTAGTAACCCCGCGACCGTCAGAGGTTATTTCAAAATTCTGCGAGATGTATCTTGAAGGCCCGGAATGCGCAACGGACTGGTACTATCATTTTTCACAGGACACCGACTACATCCGGCGTTACAGAATAGCGCGGGATATGAAGTGGACGGCGGAAACGGACTACGGCACGCTTGACATCACGATAAACCTTGCAAAGCCGGAAAAGGACCCGCGAGAGATTGCTGCAGCAAAAAATGCGCCGAAGTCGGGATATCCGTCGTGTGCACTGTGTGCGGAGAGCGAGGGGTATGCGGGAAGGCTTGACTTTCCTGCAAGGCAAAACCACAGGATTGTGCCGATAGAAATAAACGGCGAGCTGTGGAAGTTTCAGTACTCACCGTATGTTTACTATAACGAGCATTGCATCGCGCTTAATTCCGTCCATGTTCCAATGAGGATTGACGATGCGGTGTTCCCGAAGCTTTTGTCGTTCATTGATGTTTTTCCGCATTATTTTATCGGTTCAAATGCAGACCTTCCGATTGTCGGCGGTTCAATTCTTTCCCACGAGCATTTTCAGGGAGGGCGTTATACATTTGCAATGGAGCGCGCACCGGTAGAAAAGGAATACACCGTGCCGGGCTTTGAGGATGTAGCGGTCGGGCGCGTAAAGTGGCCGATGTCGGTTATCCGTCTTGCTTGCGTAGACAAAGAGCGGCTATCATCTCTCGCCTCGCGAATACTTGGCGCGTGGCGTGAATATACTGACGAAGAAGCATATATTTTTGCGTATACGGACGGGACTCCACACAACACAATAACGCCTATTGCGCGTCGGCACGGGGATATGTATGAGCTTGACCTTGTCCTGCGAAACAACATCACAAATGAAGAGCACCCGCTGGGTGTTTACCACCCACACGAAGAGCTGCACCACATAAAACGCGAGAATATCGGGATTATCGAAGTTATGGGGCTTGCGGTTCTTCCATCACGGCTTGTTCGGGAGCTTTCTCTTATGTGTGAATATGCCCAAAATTCGCGTGATTTCTCCGAGTGTGAGGAGATAGAAAAGCACGCCGCATGGGCGCGCGAAATATTGCCGCAAAAGCCCGCGGATATAAGCTTCCTTGAATATTTCAAACAGGAGATCGGCAAGGTTTTTGCCGAGGTTCTTGAGTGTGCAGGTGTATTCTCCCGTGATGAGAAGGGAATGGCGGCTTTTGATAAGTTCATCGGAAGTGTAAAGTAAAAACTCATTGAAAAGAGAGAAAAATGCAAAGACATAAGCTTACACAGCGGATTATAATTACCGTGCTGTTTTTTGCACTGGCGATATGCGGAATAACAATACATTTAAGCCGTCGCGCACGGGAGCGTTTTCCCGTGCGCGGCGTTGACGTGTCCTCTTACCAGGGGTATATCGACTGGAAAGAGCTTGAAGAAAGCAATATTGACTTTGCATTTATAAAAGCGACTGAGGGAAGCACCTTCCGTGATAAGATGTTCCGTGACAACATCGAAAACATTTCCGATACCGATATCGCCGCAGGTGCGTATCATTTTATGAGCTTTGAGAGCGACGGGAAGAGCCAGGCTGAAAACTTCATTTCTACGGTGGATGCCGATAGAATAGCGCTTCCTCCGGTCATAGACCTTGAGCTTTATGGTAAATACAACGATAAGCCGCCGGGCGCATCCGATGTACGCGAGATACTTGATGTTATGGTTGAGATGTTGTATGAAGAATACGGAGTGTATCCGATTATCTATACCAACCGCCGCTCGTATTCGCTTTATGTTTCCGGAGGATATCGCAACTGTGACATATGGCTGTGTGACCTTGTGAAAGAGCCTGTTTTGCCAGACGGGAGAGAATGGACGTTCTGGCAGTATTCGCATACGGAAACCCTTCCCGGATACGACGGTGAGGAAGAGCATATAGATATGAACATATTTAACGGTTCCCGTACAGAGTTTCGGAGATATATTAAGCAAAAATAAATACAGCCATACAACCGCCGCGCGGTTGTATGGCTGTATAGTTATTAACTAAGCGGTAATTTTTTTAATAAATACCGAAAGGCGCTTGTATAAAAGAACGGTGACAATGCTTACGGCAAGCGTTTTTATCGCGTTGAATGCCGTTACATACCAGAAAACCTCTGAGAAAACAGATGCTGCGCTTTCTCCCATATAAAGCGGGAAAACGACAAAGCGGTTTGCAATAAGCGCTGCGCCCGTGCCGAGAAGGCAGGCAAAGATCAGTGTGAGAATAACGGTTTTAAGTCCTTTTTTGTATTTATATACGCCGCAGGGGACAATGATGTATGCAATTGTAACAAGCGCATTTGCAACCTGTCCTGCACCGCCGCTTGTTGTACCGATAAGGCAGAGAAGCTCTTTGAGTACGCAGGCGGCAGCTCCTGAGAGCGGACCGAACAGAAATCCGATAAGAAGAATGAATACGTTGCCGAAGTCAAGCTTTAAATACGGCGTTGCGGGAAATATGGGAAATTCAAACAGGCTTATTACATAGCTCAGTGCAACAAACAGCCCGATAATTACCATTTTTCTTGTAGTGAATGTTTTTTTGTTCTGGTTTAATGTGTTCATGGAATGTCACCTCATATAATCAGTTCAGGCACTCTTTACCAGTGCCGTCTTTTTTGTTTTTGCAAGCATTTCCGTCTTGCGTCCAACATACATTTTATTTTACACTATTTCTGCCCGCAAGTCCAGTGAATTATAAAAAAATATATCATATTAAAAAATCCAAGAAAATCTTAAAGATCCCGGATCAAATTCCCCTTGACGTTTTATTCAGTCTATGATATAATATCCGCATAAAAGCTGTGAAGGAAAGAGTAGCCTTTCGCGAAGTATTCAGAGAAGGATGTACTGACGGGTTTTGTCGTCTTTGCTGTGAGCATCCGGTACCGTTGCATTGGTGAAGACCGCTCCTGAGCTGCAGGGAGGAAAAAAAGTATTCTCTGCCGTGAGCCTGCGTTAATGGGGAATGAGTAAAAATTAAGGTGGAACCGTGCACTTGTGCACCCTTAATCCGTGGTAACGTCTGCGGATAAGGGTGTTTTTTGTTTATTAATTATATGAAAGGATGACAGAAATGGCAGAAATGAACGAGCTTCAGATTTTGCGCCACAGTGCCTCGCACGTTATGGCGCAGGCGGTAAAAAGACTTTTCCCCGAAGTTAAGCTTGCGATAGGACCTGCTATCGACAACGGCTTTTATTACGACTTTGATACCACAGCTCCGTTTACAGCGGAGGATCTTGAAAAAATAGAAGCCGAAATGAAGAAAATCGCAAAGGAAAACCTCAAAATTGAGCGTTTTGAGCTTCCTAAGGCAGAGGCGCTCCAGCTTATGCGCGACGAGCCGTATAAGGTTGAGCTTATCGAAGCGCTTCCTGAGGGTGAGGTAATCTCGTTTTACAAGCAGGGCGAATTTGTTGACCTTTGCGCAGGTCCGCACGTAAACTACACAAGCAAAATAAAGGCATACAAGCTTCTCAGCGCAACGGGTGCATACTGGAGGGGTGACGAAAAGAACAAGATGCTCCAGCGCATTTACGCAACGGCTTTCCAAAGCAAGGACGAGCTTAATGCGTATCTCCAGCAGCGCGAGGAAGCAAAGAAGCGCGACCACAACAAGCTCGGTCGTGAGCTTGAGCTTTTCACAACAAGTGAGGTTATTGGTCAGGGACTTCCGATTCTTCTTCCAAAGGGCGCAAGAATAATCCAGCTTCTCCAGAGATTTGTTGAGGACGAGGAACAGAAGCGGGGATGGCTTCTTACAAAAACTCCACTTATGGCTAAGAGCGACCTTTACAAGATTTCAGGTCACTGGGATCATTATCAGGATGGGATGTTTGTAATGGGTGATGAGGAAACGGATAAGGAAGTGTTTGCACTCCGTCCTATGACCTGTCCGTTCCAGTATCAGGCATATCTCAACCGCGGCAGAAGCTACCGCGATCTTCCAATGCGCCTGAATGAAACATCAACCCTCTTCCGCAATGAGTCATCCGGTGAAATGCACGGGCTTATCCGCGTCCGCCAGTTCACGATTTCCGAGGGTCACCTTATGTGTACTCCGGAGCAGCTTGAGGAGGAATTTAAGGGTTGCCTTGAGCTTGCAATTTATATGCTCAAGACTTTGGGACTTTACGAGGATGTTTCTTACCGCTTCTCACAATGGGATCCCGATGATCGCGAAAAATATATCGGAACACAGGAGCAGTGGGATGAGGCGCAGGATATGATGGCAAAAATCCTCGACCACCTCGAGATTCCGTATAAGGTGGGTATAGGTGAAGCCGCGTTCTATGGACCGAAGCTCGATATCCAGATTAAGAACGTTTTCGGAAAAGAAGACACGCTCATCACTATCCAGATTGACCAGATGCTGGCAGAGAAATTCGGTATGGAATACGTTGACGCAGACGGCGTGAAGAAAAATCCGTATATCATCCACAGAACATCTATCGGCTGCTATGAGAGAACTCTTGCTCTTCTCATTGAAAAATATGCAGGCGCATTTCCGGTATGGCTTGCTCCCACGCAGGTCAAGCTTCTCCCGATTGCAGATCGCCACTTTGACTATGTTTACGAGGTTAAGCGCGCGCTTGAAGCTGCGGGTATTGTAAGAGTTGAGGTTGACGAGCGTAATGAAAAGATAGGATACAAGATACGCGAAGCTCAGATGGAAAAGGTTCCGTATATGATAGTTGTGGGCGACAAGGATATCGAGAACAAAACAGTCTCCGTCCGTGACCGCCGCGACGGCGATATCGGCAGTATGTCAATTGAAGAGTTTATTACAAAGATTACCGAAGAGGTAAACGGCAAGGTAATTAAATGAGAATGAGAAAAAACAGTTGCGGATAATTTGATTTCGCAACTGTTTTTGTTAGTCTGTGAAGTTATAATTTTACTTCGTAAAAGCTATAATGAAACCTTACGGTTTCAGTTATGATATATTTGCCTTGAAAATAAGCATTGACGGGGTCAATCCATAACTTGCGAAGCAATCACAACTCAGAACTTGCCGCAGATAAATATAACCGAAAAAGCACTTGCTTGGGCAAGTGCTTTTTTCTGGAGCAGGTAAAGGGAATCGAACCCTCCTCTCAAGCTTGGGAAGCTTGCATTCTACCGATGAACT
>JAZQSB010000041.1:0-4623 GCA_045629885.1 Eubacteriales bacterium
CATAAGAACGCGCGGTGTGCTTACCTGGAACTCATACCCCTCCCGGCGCATTGTTTCAATAAGAATGGAAAGATGCATTTCTCCGCGACCGGAGACGATGAAGGAATCTGAGCTGTTTTCTGCGGGAGTTACACGCAGGGAAACGTCTTTTAAAAGCTCGCGCTCAAGACGGTCCTTGATATTTCGGGTTGTTACAAATTTTCCCTCACGTCCGGCAAAGGGTGAGTCGTTTACAGAAAACGTCATTTCAACCGTGGGTTCGGAAATTTTCACAAACGGAAGCGGCTCGGGATTTTCCGTGTCGCATATAGTATCACCGATTGTTATCTCCGCGATACCCGAAAGACAAATGATATTTCCTGCGCTTGCCTCGGTAACGGGAACGCGCTCAAGACCCTCAAACTGGTACATAGCGGTGATTTTGGCTTTTTTCGGCTCGCGCTGGTTGTGGTAATCGCAAACGATTATTTCCTGATTCTGACGGATGATGCCGCATTCAACACGACCGATAGCTATTCTTCCTACATAATCATTATAGTCTATGGATGAAACAAGAAGCCGCATCGGCTCGTCACAATTTGCGCTTGGTGCGGGGATGTATTCAATAATCTTATCAAACAGCGGACGAAGGTCAGAACCCTCGGTCAGTGGGTCGTTTGATGCAATGCCTGCACGTGCGGAACAGAAAAGGAACGGAGAATCAAGCTGATCATCGTTTGCCTCAAGATCCATAAACAGCTCGAGCACCTCGTCCTCAATTTCGTCAAGACGTGCATCCTGACGGTCAATTTTGTTTACCGCGACAATAACGCGGTGCCCCAGAGAAAGCGCCTTCTGCAGAACAAAACGTGTCTGTGGCATAGGTCCTTCCGCAGCATCAACGAGAAGAATAACGCCGTCAACCATTTTGAGAACGCGCTCAACCTCTCCGCCGAAATCTGCGTGTCCGGGGGTGTCGATTATGTTTATCTTCACATCGCCGTAACGGATTGATGTGTTCTTTGCAAGGATAGTAATGCCGCGCTCACGCTCAAGGTCGTTAGAATCCATAACGCGCTCGGCAACGACCTGATTTTCACGGAAGGTTCCACTTTGTTTGAGCATTTCGTCAACAAGCGTTGTTTTTCCGTGGTCAACGTGTGCGATAATGGCAATGTTTCTGATATTGGGATTTGTCAAGTTAAAGACTCCTTTGATAAAAAGTGTATACTAAAGCAACTGCTTAAAAATACAATAGCGCAGAAGCAAAAGCCGCTCTGCGCATAAATGTATTGGTAGATTAGCCGATAATGTTGAGGTTAAGCACAAGTGTGATAACGATAAACACAGCTGCGATAACCGTTGTCAGCTTTGCAAGTGTAGCATCGAGAGACTTTGACTTATTCTTGGAAAGGAATGTATCGCCGGCACCTGCGATAGCACCGAGACCCTGAGTACGTCCCTGCTGGAACATAACGATGCAGACAAGAGCAACCGAAAGAATAAGCTGAACAATAGTAAGAGCGATTTTCAAAATAAACACCTCCGAAATAATCTTCCGTACAAAAAGATGCACGGTAATGCTTGTCATAAGTACAGTAAATTCTACCACATATCAAAGAATTTTTCAACCTTTTTTTCTAAAATAATTATATTTTTATTGGCAAAATATGCAAAAGTATAAAGTGCAAGCATTTTTATACTTGCCGTCGGTACGCTTTTGTGATATACTTAATGCATATAAAATAAAATTAACTCGTAAAAGGGGTATAAAAATGTCAGAGCTTTGTGCAAATGAAGGCAAGAATACTACCATATCCGTTGACGGGAAGGAGTATATGCGCCTGCCAATAAAGACGCATGTTGTCACCGAAAACGATAAGATTGCGGATGTTGTGGAAAAATACGCCGCAGAGCATATGCAGGAGGGCGATATTCTTTTCATCTCAGAAAAGTGTGTTGCCTGCTCACAGAAGCGCGCTGTTCCGCTTACTGAGATTCATCCGCGTCCGCTTGCAAAGCTTCTTTGCAAGTTTGTTTACAAATCACCCTACGGAATAGGTCTCGGTATTCCGGAAACTATGGAAATGGGGCTTCGCGAGTGCGGAACCTTCCGTCTCCTCTGCGCGGCATTTTGCTCCGCAATAGGAAAGCTTCTTGGAAAGCGCGGATGGTTTTATAAGGTTGCGGGCTACCGTGCCGAGTCTATCGACGGTCCGACACCTTATACGCTTCCGCCGTACAACAAATGCGTTGTTCTCGGTCCGGAGGATCCGGATAAGGTTGCGCGTGATGTCGCGGCAAGAATAGGCTTCCGCGTTGCAGTTGTTGATGTAAACGATCTCACAGGAAAAATTCTCGGTGCATCGGATGATACCGTTGACAGAGATCTTCTTCCGAAAATTCTGCGTGATAATCCGCTCGGTCAGAGCGCACAGCAGACCCCGATGGGTATTATCCGCGAGGTAAAGTAAAAAGATAGGTTAATAATAAAAACACAATGGGATGCGCTGGTTTCAGCACATCCCATATTTGTTCTTGCTGTTGTTGCGATAGTGATTAATCCGACATAATTTTGTAGCGATAAGTCAAAAAAGGAAAAATGTAGTTGAAATCTTCTGCGTTTGGTGATATCATTATATAGATATAATAGGCAGGAGGTATAATTACATATGAAGGATATGACAAAATGGGCGAAAATCGCCGCAGAAAACGTAAATAAAAGAGATATGGCACCGGGTCGCCTTTCCGGCAAGATTGCAATTGTAACCGGTAGCGCACAGGGCTTTGGTAAAGGAATTGCTGAAATCCTCTATGCAGAGGGTGCAAGCGTTGTTATTGCTGATTTAAACGATGCTCTTGCAGCTACCGTTGCGGAAGATTTGGGCGCGCGTGCTTATGCTGTTAAGGTGGATGTTTCCAACGAAGAAAGCGTTGCAGATATGGTTGCAAAAACCGTTGAACGTTTCGGTGGTCTCGACCTTCTCGTTTCCAATGCTGGCGTGCTTAAGGCAGGCTCTCTTACGGAAATGGAGCTTTCCGATTTTGATTTCGTTACCAAAATCAACTACACCGCTTTCTTTGCGTGTGTGAAGTACGCATCCGTAATTATGCGTGCTCAGTTTGAAGCAGACAACACATGGATGGGCGATATCATCCAGATAAATTCAAAGTCCGGACTCTCGGGAAGCAACAAAAACTTTGCATATGCCGGTGGAAAGTTCGGCGGCATCGGTCTTGTCCAGAGCTTTGCAATGGAGCTTGCACCGGTAAATGTAAAGGTAAATGCAATCTGCCCGGGGAACTATTACGACGGTCCGCTCTGGAGCGATCCCGAGCGAGGTCTCTTTGTTCAGTATCTTAACGCAGGTAAGGTTCCGGGCGCAAAGACAATTGAGGATGTTAAGAAGTTCTATCTTTCAAAATCCCTCATTCAGCGCGGATGCCTTCCGTCTGATGTGGCAAAGGCAATTATGTATGCGGTTGAGCAGACATTTGAGACAGGTCAGGCAATCCCCGTTACGGGCGGTCAAATAATGCTGCACTGAGGAGCTTAGATATGATTGATATTTCAGTTTTAAATAAGCTCAACGCAGAAGATGAGGCGGAGCGTCTTGAGAATCTTCGCGCGGCGGTAGCAGATGCAAGCTTTTCGCCGGTGGACGAACGTATGATAAATAACCACATCCACACGTTCTATTCTTTCTCACCGTACAGTCCCTCTGCTGCGGTTTACGCTGCCAGAGCTGAAGGTCTTGTAACTTGCGGAATTGTCGACCATGACAGCATCGGTGGTGCACGTGAGTTTATCGAGGCGGGAAAAATTGTCGGTATTCCCACAACCGTCGGAATTGAGGCGCGCGTTTCGATGCGCGGAACTCCGTTTGAAAATATGCGCACGAACAACCCCGACCAGATAGGCGTGTCATATATGGTTATCCACGCAGTACCGCACGATAAGATAGACGAGGTTCAGGCGTTTTTTGCACCTCTGCGTGAAAAGAGAAACGAGCGCAACCGCAGGATGGTTGCAAAGATAAACGAGCTGTATGCACCGCAGGGAATATCGCTTGATTTTGATCGCGATGTGCTTCCGCTTTCAAAATTCGCTGACGGGGGCAGCGTTACCGAGCGTCACCTTATGTATGCTCTTGCAAAAAAGCTTTCCGACAGCGATGATATGTTCGAGATTTACGACCTTGTGGGAAGCCTTAAAAAAGAGTGTATTCCGAAGGTGTATATCGACGCGGATGAAGAATGTCCGAGCCTTTCAGAGTTCTGCGGTCTTGCAAAGCGCGTGGGTGCGATTTGTGCATATGCGTATCTCGGCGATGTTACGGCATCCGTAACGGGAGATAAGCGTGCGCAGACATTTGAGGATGCATATCTTGACGAGCTTGTGGAATGTCTTGCAGGGTATGGTGTTCCTGCAATAACATATATGCCAACAAGAAATACTGATGAGCAGCTTGTGCGCCTTCGTGGTCTCTGTGAAAAACATGGGTTTATGCAAATAAGCGGTGAGGATGTAAACTCCCCGCGCCAGAGCTTCCGCATTGAGAAGATGATTGACCCACAGTTTGCAAACCTTATAGACAGCACATGGGAGCTTATCCGCCACGAAAATAAATAAATAAAGCACCG
>JAZQSB010000042.1:0-2635 GCA_045629885.1 Eubacteriales bacterium
CCGCGGCGAGCTGGACGGCTACGTATATAGCCTTGAGAACGCTGCCGATCACGTGCGCCGCACCCATCCGCGCTTCCGGTCCGTTCTGGACTTTGATCGGCGCGGTGCTGATTTTCTCTGAAATCCCGCATGCGGTTCAAAGCGTCGGAATGGCGTATGTTCTGGCGGGGTGTGTTTTCTTTTCGCTATCGTCCGGCAAAGACCGGGCGGCGGGCGGGGTTAAGGCCGTCGCGCTCGCGTTCACGGGCACGGTGCTCGGCAGCTGCAGCGCGTTGTACGACAAGCATCTGATGCAGGGCATGGGGATTCTGCCGCTTACGGTGTTATGGTGGTTCCTCGGCGGAATGACGGTGATATATGCGGTGCTCGCAGTTTTTGACCATCGCGGGTTCGAATGGCGTTTTACGATGCCGCTGACGGGCATTCTTCTTACGGCGAGCGATGCGTTTTATTTTACGGCGATAGCTGCGCCCGACGCACAGATTTCCGTTTTGAGCCTGATAAGGCGCTCAAGCATAATCTTGACATTCTTTATCGGCGGCGCACTTTTCCGCGAACGCGATCTGCGCCGGAAAGCTTTCGCTCTCGCCGCGATTCTTGCGGGAGTTCTGCTCCTCTGTCTGTAATCGGTCGTTTTTGACTCTTGCGTCCGTAGCCTGAAAAGTGCTATAATAAGCACAGAATTTATGAGCGGGGTTATTCATGATGCTGTAAAGCTTGCGTTATCTGCGTCTGACGGCGCAGACATCGCTTCTCATACCCCCCCCCCCAATCCTTTATTGAAATTCGCAGCGCTGCCTTTAGCGCCGTCTTTCGTCAGAAATTTCATAACTGCGTCATTGCGGAGATGTGTCTCCGAAATGGTGCAGTTTTGCTTTTATACACCAACTGATACAGAAAGGAAAACTATGAAACACTTCCGTCTTTTGAAATATGCAATGCTCTTGTCTGCATTTGGATTGTTCCCCGCTTTAAGCCATGGTGCGGGGTGGAGATATGAAGATGGGAAACTAACCGACGGTGTTTGGAGTTTCCCCGCTACGCAGAAAAACGGAAATCTGGAAGTCGATGCAAAACTTGGTACATCATCGGCTACAACACCTTGCGTCATTGATTTTTCTGAGATTGAGGGTGGATATAAAGTTACAAAATTCGGTCAATTTTCAAGCTATCATGGAAAATACCCTGACAATGATAAAGGAACTCAACTTTACGAGCATCGCGGGTTAATTACTGAATTTATAGCGCCGGATTGTACTGCAATTAGTGGTGAGGCTTGTTTCAGATACTGTGCGAATCTTACCAAAGTGGTTCTGGCAGAAGGAGTAGGCATACAAGGCAGAACATTTGAAGGATGTAATTCATTGGTTGAACTTGAGCCTCGAAAGTTTACAGGTATAGCAAATGATGCATTTTTGGATTGTTCGTCACTTAAAGGGAAAATTGAAAATACCGCAAAAGGAACAGATGACAAGCCGGCTTCATTCGGAAGTAATGCTTTTTCCGGATGCTCGTCTCTTGAGGAAGTAGTTGCGGAAAATGTAAAAATCTTAAACGAAAGAGTGTTCAAAGGATGCTCGTCGTTAACGAATATTGTTTTATCGCCTCAGATTAGCACTATTAATAAATGGGCGTTTGACGGTTGCGCAAAATTAACGACAGAAAATGTCCAGCGTATCCTCCATAAGGGATTAGTACAGTTGGGAGGAACAAAAGGAAGCGAACTAAAAGGCGGTTTTACCGGCTGTAAAGGGTTGACGGGTACATTGGTTTGGGAATTTACCGGTCTTTCCACAAATGTTGTGCCTGAAGACTGTTTTAACGGATGTGATTCGCTTGAGAGGGTTGATTTTAAAACGCCAGTTACGGAATTTAGAGCAGCTGCGTTTTATAATCTCAAGCCCGGTGCTGAATTTCACATGACGGTCGAAGCGCCCAAAGTGTTTGCGTCTCGCGCAACAATGACGACGACTGCTCCATACCCGAAGGTGTATCTGAAGGGTAATTCTCCGGCATGGCTAGAAGTAATGAATAAAAACGATTATGAAAACATAATTCTCAAGGACGCCTTTAATAATGAGAGTAAATATAGTATAAGAAATAAATTCGAATGGAGTACTATAAGGGCGCTTATGAAAAAAGACACCGATATGTGTTCTTATGACGAAACCGAAAATAAGATTACCGTCAATGAAAGAGGTGTTTTAGGTTTTCTGATGTATACACATACGACAGGCGGAAAAACCACCGAGGGAGGTTGCTGGATTTTAAAGGAGCCTGAAGCGGGTTTTTCGGTAATTGTCCGATGATAACCTTCAATATATGCCATAGGCAAGTTAAGACCTTAAGACGAAACCCCGGGAAAGTCCGGGGTTTTTTTGGCGCTTCACCTTCAGTTTAAGCAACTACCTGTTCCTGGAATATCCCCACCTTTTAGTCACGAACCATCCTGTGCAACAGTAATTATTGCTTAGCCATTGATGGCTTCGCGCTTTACTATTGCTTGCTTGCTGCTTGCTATGTATAAATGCGGCCACGGATTTGGGCAACCGTGCTCCACTTTTGATATGGTCGACTGTGAGCTGCGGCGGATGTCTGGAGCTCCTCCTCGGTCTCGACCCGCTACGGAGTTGTG
>JAZQSB010000043.1:0-3519 GCA_045629885.1 Eubacteriales bacterium
CAAGCTTGAGAAAAACGGTGGTAAGGTTCTTTCCGGTGACGATGCATTTAAGCTTGCAGATACATTCGGCTTCCCGATTGACCTCACAGAAGAAATCCTTGAGGAAAAGGGAATCAGCGTTGACCGCGAACGCTTTGATGCTTGCCTTAATGAGCAGAGAGAGCGTGCTCGCGCAGCTCAGGCAGCTCTCGGAGATTTTGCATGGGAGAAGCTTGACCTTGGTCTTGATAAGAGCGTAAAGACAGAATTTGTGGGTTATAGCTCCCTTTACGGTGAGGGTAAGATTCTTGCTCTTGTTTCCGGCGGTGCAGTTGTGGATTCCGCAGATGCAGGCAGCGCGGTTGAGCTTGTTCTTGACAGCACTCCGTTCTATGCAGAAAGCGGCGGTCAGCTTGCAGACGAAGGCACAATAAAGACAGAAACAGGTCTCGTTAAGATAAATAACGTAAAGAAAACCAAAGATGGCAAGTTCCTCCATATTGGTGAGGTAACGGAGGGAAGTATCGCAAAGGACGATGCGGTCAGATCCGAGGTTTGCGCCGTGCGCCGTGCGGCAACCGAGCGCGCTCACTCCGCAACACACCTTCTCCAGAAGGCACTTCGCAATGCTCTCGGAACTCACGTTGAGCAGGCAGGCTCTCTTGTCGGACCCGACAGTGTCCGTTTTGACTTTACCCACTTCTCACCGATGACTGCAGAGGAAATTGCAAAGGTTGAGGCTGAGGTTAACGCGAACATCCTTGCAGGACTTCAGGTTGTTGTCCGCGAGATGCCGATTGAAGAGGCAAAGAAGCTTGGCGCAATGGCGCTCTTTGGTGAAAAGTATGGTGATACCGTTCGCGTTGTAACAATGGGCGATTACTCTCTTGAGCTTTGTGGAGGTACGCACCTCGATAATACTGCAAAAGCAGGTCTTTTCAAGATAACAAGCGAATCAAGCGTAGCCGCAGGTGTGCGCCGTATTGAGGCAATTACCGGTATGGGAGTGCTTGCAAAGGTTGCAGAGCTTGAAGGAACAATCACTTCCGTTGCCGAGGCACTTAAGTCTGCACCGAAGGAAGTTGTAATCAAAGCAGGTAATGCTACAGAAGAAATCAAGGCTCTCAAGAATGAGCTTTCGTCGATGAAGTCAAAAATGGCGCGTCTTGACGCAGCAGAGTTTATTGCAGAAGCAGAGGATATAAACGGAATTAAGTTTGTTTCAAAGGTTGTAAAGAATGCAGACGGAAATGGGTTGCGTGCAATCTGCGACGAAATGCGTGACATTGATGCATCAGTTGCGGCAGTCCTTGCAAGCGTAAACGGCGAAAAAATTGTCTTTACTGCGACTTGCGGAAAGGATATTGTTGCACGCGGACTTAAGGCTGGCGATATGGTTCGTGAGGCTGCAAAGACTGCCGGCGGAAACGGCGGCGGCAAGCCTGACTTTGCTATGGCTGGCGGCAATGACGTTTCAAAGCTCGATGCAGCTCTTTCGGCAGCGCGTGAGTTTGCGGTATCTAAGGCATAAGGGAGGAATCTTAAATGTCCGATTGCTTGTTTTGTAAGATAATTTCAGGGGATATCCCTTCAACAAAGGTGTATGAGGATGAGAGCGTGCTTTCATTCCGAGATATTGCACCGCAGGCACCTACACACATTCTTGTTATCCCCAAAGAGCATATTGCATCCGTTGCAGAGATAAATGAAAGTAATTCCGCTGTTGTTTCTCATATCTTTGAGGTAATTGCAAAGATAGCAAAGGAAGAAAAACTTGATGGTGGTTACCGTGTTGTATCAAATTGCGGTAACGATGCAGGGCAGACCGTGAATCATCTCCACTTCCACATCCTTGCAGGAAAGAAACTTAACGTAGAAATGGCATAAAAAAGCAAGAGGCTATGACAAAACACAATTTGCCGTAGCCTCTCTCAATATGCCGATAGCTGAAAACGGAGGGAATTGTATGAAAAATGTATTTAAATTCTATACACAGTCACCGCTCATTCTGCGTATCGCGATAGGATTGGTCATAGGTATTATACTTGGACTTTGGGTGCCTGGCGCATCGTTTGTAAATGTGTTCGGCGAAATCTTCGTTGGTGCACTGAAAGCTATTGCTCCAATACTCGTTTTCGTTCTCGTTATTGCATCACTTGCAAGCGCGGGAAAGGGAATAGGCAAGCGCTTTGGAACGGTAATTATGTTCTATGTGGTAAGTACGTTTCTTGCAGCGATGCTTGCTGTTGTTGCAAGTTTTCTATTTCCGGTTACAGTTCCGCTTACGGGTGCCGTCACACAAAGCGCACCCGCAGGTCTTGGAGAGGTTTTCCGCGCGCTTCTCGGAAATATAGTTATGAATCCGGTTGCGGCACTTTCTCAGGGTAACTACATCGGTATTCTCACTTGGGCTGTTATTTTAGGTCTTGCCCTGCGTGTAGGTGCACGTGATAAAACAAAAGAGTTTTTTTCGGATATTTCAGATGCTGTTTCAAAAACGGTTGCATGGGTTATCCAGCTTGCACCGTTTGGCATCATGGGTCTTGTTTTTTCTTCTGTAAACGAATACGGTCTTGATATCTTCACGCAGTACGGAAAGCTGCTGCTTCTTCTGGTTGGGTGTATGCTTACAATGGCACTGCTTGTTTCTCCTGCGATTGTTGCAATATCTCTTCGCAAAAATCCATATCCGCTTGTTTTTCGTTGCCTGCGCGAGTCTGGTATAACTGCATTTTTCACAAGAAGCTCCGCGGCGAATATTCCGATAAATATGGCACTGTGCGAAAAGCTTGGTCTTGACCGTGAGTATTATTCCGTATCAATTCCTCTCGGAGCAACGATAAATATGGACGGCGCGGCAATAACGATAACCGTAATGTCCCTTGCAGCGGCGTTTTCACAGGGAATAGAGGTTAATATATTTGTTGCAATTATCTTAAGCTTTGTTGCAACGCTTGGTGCTTGTGGCGCGTCCGGTGTTGCAGGCGGCTCACTCCTGCTTATACCCATGGCTTGTTCGCTTCTTGGTGTAGGTCAGAACGTTGCAATGCAGATGGTGGGAGTAGGGTTTATAATCGGCGTTGTTCAGGATTCGCTTGAAACCGCGCTTAATTCATCTGGCGACGTTATCTTCTGTGCTACGGCAGAATACCTTGAATGGAAAAAGCAAGGAAAAGAGATTAAGTTTTAATAAAATAAGACGTACCAACCTTCGGGTGGTACGTCTTCTCTTTGGTAGAGATGAAGGGACTCGAACCCCCGACTTCTTGCATGTGAAGCAAGCGCTCTAACCGACTGAGCTACATCTCCGTATATCGGTCGGAAACTTCCGACCGAATATTATTGTATTACACTTTATTTTGGGTTTCAACTGTTTTTATCATCCTTGCAAGCGTATCAAATGTAAGTGCAAGATAGTTCTTTGCGCGGTGCTTTGTTTCGGGAAAGCTTTTTGCAGGATTGTTATTGCTTCCCGCCATGGGAAGACCTGCTGCAGAGGCAATTTCAACTATAGCAGTATCACCACCGACAATGGCATAG
>JAZQSB010000044.1:0-6072 GCA_045629885.1 Eubacteriales bacterium
GTTATCAAAGCGAATGTTCCGTCACGGATTGCGTTCGCCGTATCGTCAAAGCTTGAATCGAACATTATTCTCGGTCGTGCCGGTGCAGAAGCACTTATCGGTAAGGGCGATATGATGTATGAGCCGATAGGTGCGGGAAAAGCAACTCGCGTTCAGGGCTGCTTTATTTCCTCCGATGAGGTAGAAGCGGTTGTAAATTACGTAAAGCAGAACGGCACTGCGGAATACTCGCAGGAGATTATTGATCAGATTGAAAAGCAGGCACAGCAGAGCGAAGAGAGCAGCGAAGGTGGCGGTGGCACATTTGACGATGGCGATGCCGATGAAATGCTTGATGCGGCGATTGATGTAGTTGTAGAATCGGGACAGGCATCAACTTCGATGCTGCAGCGCCGCTTAAAGCTCGGTTATTCACGCGCCGCTCGCATTATTGACCAGATGGAAGAGCGAGGAATAGTGGGAGAATTTGAAGGTTCAAAGCCGAGAAAGATACTTATAACGCGCGATGAATGGCGCGAGATGAAGATGCGCAGAGAGGAAATGTAGAAGTGAACGGTTTTTTGCCCGTATGTAAAGCAGATATGGAAGAACGCGGATGGGATTGGTACGATTTTCTGTACATCACGGGAGATGCGTATGTTGACCACCCGAGCTTCGGCGTTGCTGTCATTTCCCGTGTCTTGGAAAGTGCGGGCTACCGTGTTGCAATTCTGTCACAACCGGACTGGAAGGATATAAATGCGTTCCGTACGCTGGGGAAACCGCGCCTGGGAATTCTTGTTACAGGCGGAAACATAGATTCCATGGTGGCACATTACACCGTTGCAAAGCACAGGAGAAAGCGCGATGATTATACTCCCGGCGGCGTTATGGGAAAACGCCCGGACCGTGCGATGTCAACTTATTGCAGAATGGCGCGGCGTGCATATCCCGACCTTCCGATTGCGGCAGGTGGGCTTGAAGCGTCTTTGCGCCGGTTTGCCCACTACGACTATTGGGATGATACCGTGCGCCGTTCAGAGCTTATTGAATCCGGTGCTGACATCCTTATGTTCGGTATGGGAGAAGATACAATTATTCAGCTTGCAGATGCACTTGCCAGCGGAATTTCCGTATCAGATATCAAGAATATACGCGGAACGGTGTATAAGTCTGATACACTTGATGACTGCATATACCCTTTTGTTACTGTGCCATCATACGATGAAGTGTTGCGTGATAAAAGAAAATACGCAATGGCGGCAAAGATACAGCAGGATGAACAGGATGCCGTGCGAGGTCGCGCAGTTGCGCAGAAGCACGGCGATGCGTATATCGTGCAGACTCCGCCGCCGCATCCGATAAGCACAGAACGGTTTGACGAAGTTTATGAGCTTCCGTATATGCGTGATTACCACCCGTCATATGAAGAAAAGGGTGGCGTTAAGGCGATTGAAGAGGTGAAGTTTTCAATCATCCACAACCGCGGATGCTTTGGCGGTTGCAACTTCTGCTCGCTCGCCTTCCATCAGGGAAGAATGATAAGCACAAGAAGCCATACTTCCGTTGTTAATGAAGCGAAAAAGCTGACAGAGATGCAGGATTTTAAGGGTTATATCCACGATGTTGGTGGCCCTACGGCGAACTTCCGCAGCACCTCGTGCGCAGCGCAGAACGAAAGGGGAATGTGCAAGAAAAACTGCCTTTCTCCCACACCGTGCAAGAATTTATATGTTGACCATACGGACTATCTTGCGCTTCTCCGTAAGCTCCGTGCCCTGCCGAAGGTAAAGCGCGTGTTCATTCGCTCGGGTGTGCGTTTTGACTATGTAATGGCAGATAAATCCGACGAATTTTTCCGTGAGCTTGTACAGTATCACGTCAGCGGTCAGCTTAAGGTTGCGCCGGAGCATGCGTGTGACAGCGTGCTTAAATATATGAATAAGCCTCGCTTTGATGTTTACAGAAGATTTCATAAAAAGTTTTTCGAGCTTGATGCACAGTATAATAAAAATCAGTTCCTTGTTCCGTATTTTATATCGTCGCATCCGGGATGCACTCTGCGTGATGCGATAAAGCTTGCGGAGTATCTCAACAGCATCGGACATATGCCCGAGCAGGTTCAGGACTTTTATCCCACGCCGGGAACGATTGCAACGTGTATGTATTATACGGGGTTTGACCCGAACACGATGGAGAGCGTGTATGTCCCTCGCGAACCGCACGAAAAGGCTATGCAGCGAGCGCTTTTGCAGTGGAGGCGTCCGGAGTGCCGTGCGCTCGTCCTTGAAGCGCTAAAGACTGCAGGCAGACAGGATCTTATAGGAAACGCGAAGCGCTGCCTTATCCGCCCCGACAAAGCATTGGGACCAAGGAAAAAAGCTCCTGATGCAGCGCGCCCGTTTGAGAAAAAGAGCAAAGGCGGGAAAGGAAGGGGCAGAAGATGATTATTCTTGGAATAGACCCCGGGTATGCAATTGTTGGCTACGGCGTGATTGATACAAATGGTATGCGCCCGATATCATACGGTGCGATACGCACGGAAGCGGGAATTCCCATAGAGGAGCGTCTTTCCGAAATATATGACAATATGACGGAGCTTCTGCGCACCTTCCGTCCGGATCACGTAGCGATAGAAAAGCTGTATTTTAATACCAACGAGAAAACGGCGATAAACGTTTCTCAGGCACGCGGCGTTATAGTGCTTGCGTGTGTAAAGTGCGGAGTGAAGGTTCACGAATACACTCCGCTTCAGGTCAAAATGTCGGTGGTTGGCTACGGCAGAGCGGAGAAAGCGCAGATTATGGATATGACGAAACGGCTTTTAGGACTTAGTAAAACACCGCGTCCGGATGACGCGGCAGATGCGCTTGCCATCGCGCTGTGCCATGCCAATACCACAGGAAGCCTTCTTATGAATTTGTAAGTACGGGAGTGTTTTTTATGTTCAGTTATTTAAACGGAACCGTAGCGGAGCTTGAACCGAATCTTGTTGTGATGGATGTCGGCGGCGTCGGTTTTTCCTGCAATGCCTCTCTCAATACCGTTGCAAAGCTTAAGGTCGGCGTTTCCGCGAAAATTTATACTTATCTCAATGTCCGCGAAGATGCGCTTGAGCTTTTCGGCTTTTACGACAAAGACGAGCTTGAGTCGTTTAAGCTTTTAACATCAATATCGGGCGTTGGTCCGAAGGTCGCGCTTTCAATTCTCTCTGCGGTAACGCCGTCCGCGCTTGCTCTTTCGGTTACTACGGGCGATGAAAAACCGCTCCTTGCGGCAAGCGGAGTAGGGAAGAAGGTTGCGGGAAGAATCATTCTTGAGCTTAAAGATAAAATTGCAAAAAGTTCTTTCGATGTCGGCGAGATATCAAAGAGTTCCTTTATTCCTGCTGCATCAAGTGCTGATGGCGAAGCGGCAGAGGCTCTTATCAGTCTCGGTTATGGCCGTGACGAAATCGGAGCAGCACTGCGCGGTGTCGATACTGCGGGAATGTCCGTTGAAGATATAATTAAGCTTGCGCTTGCAAGACTTATGAGATAGAAAGCGGGGGAGAGCTATGAGTATAGAATTTAACAGCCCGTCAGCAGAAGAGTATGCAGAAGACGAACGCATGGTGTCATCGCTTCTGACGAACCGCGATGAGCACGAGAATACCCTGCGCCCCAAAACGCTTTCGGAATACATGGGTCAGGACAAGGTTAAGGATCAGCTTCGCGTTTATATAGAAGCGGCAAGAAGCCGCAGTGAGCCGCTTGACCACGTTCTGCTGTATGGTCCGCCGGGACTCGGGAAAACCACGCTTGCAACCATTATTGCAAACGAAATGGGCGTTAATATCCGCACCACATCCGGTCCTGCAATTGAAAAGACGGGAGACCTTGCAGCGCTTCTTACAAGCCTTAATGATGGTGATATTCTCTTCATCGACGAAATTCACCGCCTTAACCGTAGTATAGAGGAAATTCTTTATCCGGCAATGGAGGATTACGCGCTTGATATCATCATCGGCAAAGGTCCGTCGGCAAGAAGCGTAAGGCTGGGGCTTCACCGTTTTACACTTATCGGTGCGACCACCCGTGCCGGACAGCTTACATCACCGCTGCGTGACCGTTTCGGCGTTATTATGCGCCTCGAGATCTACACACCCGAAGAACTTGCGGGAATTGTTAAGCGAAGCTCGGACATATTGGGCATACACACCAATGAAACCGGCGCGGCGGAGATTGCACGCAGAAGCCGCGGAACACCGCGTATTGCAAACAGAATTCTAAAGCGCGTACGTGACTTTGCGCAGGTGCGTGCAAACGGTGAAATTGACCGTAACGTTGCCGATATGGCGCTCAATGCGCTTGAGATAGACGAGATTGGTCTTGATATGACCGACCGCCGCGTTATTGAAAGCATTATATACAACTTTGCGGGTGGCCCGGTAGGTCTTGATACTCTCGCCGCAACAATAGGAGAAGAGGCGGTTACGATTGAAGACGTTGTTGAGCCATATCTTATGCAGCTTGGTTTTTTAAGCAGGACCCCGCGCGGCAGATGCGTTACGAAAAAAGCATATGACCATCTCGGCATTCCGTTTGAGGGACAGCTTGAACTATAGATAATGAAGGCTGCACAGAGCTATCAGCTCTTCAATATGCCAAAAACCCTAAAGTCAAAAAAGCTTGAAAATGCTCGAAAAAGTAAACTTTTTAGGACTTACGATAAAAAAATCTTAAAAAAATATCAAACTTTTGTAATTTTTACTTGACAATTGAAAAAATGTCGTGGTATAATACAAAATGAAAATAAATATATTTGGTGGTTCTCTGTTTTGGAAATGTTTGAAACTTTGAAGGACGAGGAGCTGATATCCTTATCCCGCGCCGGAAACCACAGCGCGGAGGAAGCTCTTATCCTGCGTTATACCTCTTATGTAAGGAGCTTTGCGCGTCCGTACTTCTTAGCGGGCGGTGATTCCGAAGACCTTATCCAAGAAGGTATGATTGGAGTGGTCAAGGCGATATCCGGTTTTGACGTTTCAGGTTCGGTTTCATTTAAAACATTTGCCGCCATGTGTATCCGCAACAGAATTTATTCTGCCATCCGCCACTCCATGCGCGATAAAAACCGCCCGCTGAATAATTACATTCCAATCGGCGGCGAGGAGGATGAGAGCGTGGCGGCGCTAACTCCGGATAAGACGGTTGACCCGGCAGAACAGATTATCGGTGAGGAATCTTACCGCGAGCTTTTAGGTGCTGCAGAAAAGCTTCTTTCCGGCTTTGAAAGACGGGTGCTGTCATTGTATCTAAAGGGTCTGTCATATGCGGAGATTTCAAAAAGCGTAGGTAAGCCGCAAAAGTCGGTTGACAACGCGATATCACGGATGCGGCGCAAGTTTGCGCAGTATTCAGACCAAAGCGGCGATATCAGGTAAAATACCTGTTGAGCAAATATTATTACAAATGCCCAAGTAGCTTAAAAATTATCAGAGCGCAAGATTGAGGTGTCGGTGGAAGTCCGTCCTGGGGCAAGTCTTAAGTCAAAGAGAGGGTATCAAAATGTACGAAGACAAGACATTAAAATGCAAAGAGTGCGGAGCAGATTTCGTGTTCACAGCAGGTGAGCAGGAATTCTATGCAGAGCGCGGATTCATGAACGAGCCGCAGCGCTGCAAGGCTTGCCGTGACGCTCGCAAGGCTGCAAGCCGTGGCCCGAGAGAGTACTTCACTGCTACATGCGCAGCATGCGGCGGCGAGGCAAAGGTTCCGTTCGAGCCGAAAACTGACCGTCCTGTTTACTGCAGCGATTGCTTTGCAAAAATGCGCCAGGAAGACAATCAGTAATAATGTAAAAAAAGACCTTCATCCGAAGGTCTTTTTTTATTGCCTTTTTATGTCGTTTCGTGGTACAATGATAGTAAGATTCATCCCTTGAGAGGAATAATTGTATATGAATAACATAATCAAGAGAATTCTTGCATCTGTTCAGAAACCGGCGAGATATACCGGTGGCGAATATAATGCAGTTGTTAAAAATAAAGAAGATGTTGCGCTTCGTATAGCGTTCTGTTTCCCTGATATTTATGAAATCGGAATGTCGCAT
>JAZQSB010000045.1:0-4754 GCA_045629885.1 Eubacteriales bacterium
GTTACGTCAAAAAAGGAGGACATCACTTAAACGTGAATGTCTTTACAAAAGAAACACTTCTGGATGCGCAAGCGCATCCGGAAAAATATCCGCAGCTTACCGTAAGGGTAAGCGGATACGCTGTAAACTTCAACAACCTTACACGCGAACAACAAGACGAAGTTATCTCAAGAACCTTCCACGATAAAATCTGATGCGCGGATACGTTCACTCAAGAGAAACTTTCGGCACTGTTGACGGTCCTGGAATAAGATATGTTCTTTTTCTTCAGGGCTGTCCCATGCGCTGTAAGTACTGTCACAATCCGGATACGTGGAAAATGAATACTGGTGAAGAAGTCAGTGTCGGCGAAATAATCGGTGAATATAAAAAAAACCGTGAGTTTTACAACGGTGGCGGAATAACGGTTACCGGCGGAGAACCAATGTTGCAACTTGAATTCATAACAGAGCTTTTCCGTCTTGCCAAAAAGGAAGACATTCATACGTGTATTGATACATCCGGCATTACTTTTAATCCCGATGACACAGAGCATTTAAATAAAGTCGATGAGCTTTTAAAACTCACCAACCTTGTTATGCTTGATATTAAGCACATTGATTCCGATGTTCACAAAACCCTCACAGGACATTCAAATGAAAATATTCTGCAATTTGCAAAATACGTATCCAGAAAAGGAATCCCACTACGGATACGCCACGTTGTTGTTCCCGGGATAACAGACGAGCGCGACGCACTTGTCCGGCTGGGAAAATTTATAGGAAAACTTAAAACGGCAAATGAGCTTGAAGTTCTCCCCTACCACACAATGGGCGTTTCAAAATACCGTGAGCTTGGAATTGAATACCCCCTCAAAGCTGTGAGCGATGCAACGAAGGACGAAGCAAAGCGGGCGCGCGAGATTATACTTGAAGGCGTGCGTAGTGTACGATAATACAAAATAACAGACAATCTGACAAAACAAAACCGACAATCAAGAAATTGTATTCTTTGATTGTCGGTTATATTATTTTTTACAGTGATTTTAAGTATTTTACTTCGCTTTCGGTTAAATGGCGCCATCTGCCTGCGGGCATCTTATCAAGCGTTAAATCTCCTATCGTAACTCTTTTTAGCCTTAAAACCTTCAGGTCTGCCGCCTCGCACATACGGCGGATCTGGCGGTTTCTTCCCTCACGGATTATGATATGCAGAAGCCCGCCGTGTGAATTTTCACGCAAGACGTTAACATCCGCAGGCTTTGTTTCGCGCCCGTCAATCACAATAGAGGATTTAAGCGTTGTTAACGCGGTTTCAAGATGCCCGCGCACTGTTACAATATATCCCTTTGGAATCTCATGGGACGGGTGTGTGAGGCGGTAAGTAAGCTCACCGTCATTTGTCATAAGAAGCATGCCTTCGGAGTTATAATCAAGCCTACCTATCGGATGGACACGCGTTCCGACATCAACAAGCTCGCTCACCGTTTTTCTGTCCTTCTCGTCATCAAGCGTAGTTATATAGCCGCGCGGCTTATTGAGCATTATATAATAGCGTTCGCCTCCGCTTATAACCTTTCCGTTCACTTCTATAACATCTGCATCGGCATCTGCCTTGTCACCCAGATACGCGACCTCACCATTGACGCGCACCTTGCCGTCAACAATTAGTTTTTCTGCGGCGCGGCGTGAACATACGCCACAGGATGCCATAATTTTCTGAAGTCTTTCTTGCATTTTATCATTCTCCTTACCAGTCACCAAGTTCATACATAACAGCTGCGCACACAGCAAGAGGTGCAGTTTCCGTCCTCATTATGCGCGGACCAAGCGTAACGGTTTTCACACCCCGATTTCTTGCAACTGCTACTTCCATCTCGTCAAATCCGCCTTCAGGTCCGATGAAGATGCTTATATTTTTCTTTCCCCTCTCGCAGAGAACAGTTCGGAGTTTATTTTCAGTTTCACACTCATACGGCATAACAGCAAGAGTGTCCTCACAGCACATTTGGGAAAGCGCCTCTTCAAATCCTAACATTTTTCCAATCACGGGAACAACTCCGCGCCCGCACTGCTTTGCCGCTTCTTCAGCAATTTTCTGCCAGCGTGCAACTTTTTTGTCTGCATCATTCGGGCGGCTTACGGCACGCTTTGTTATAACAGGAACAATTTCAGAAGCACCAAGTTCTACACATTTCTGGACAATATAATCCATTTTATCGCTCTTCGGCATTCCCTGATACAAAGTAAGGTGTATATCCGATTCCGCGCAGTTTTCATCGAATGAAATAATCTCTGCACAAACCCTGTCCGAAGCTATATCACAAATACGACACTCATAGTCCGTTTTACATTTATCACAAACAGTTATTATATCCCCCTCGCGCAGACGGAGCACACGCCGGATGTGATTTACATCCTCGCCCTCTATATATGCGGCGGTATCAGTTATCTGATTTTTGTCAACAAAAAATCTCGGCAAACAAAACACCCTTTCAATACTTTGAACTACATTATACCATAAATGTTTTTTCTGTTCAAGAAAAAACGATAAAGCGAAGCTTTGGAAAATCTCTGATTCTCATAATTTGTGATAAAACGTTTTCTCAGGCGTCCGATGGCTTGCCTGTGCAAGGCATCGGCTCTACGCCGTGAGGTTGTTATATCAAATTTTTACCGTTTTTGCAATGGTTTAGTTTCATCAACTGCCCGGCGAAGCATTTCAATAAAAAGCTTTGCACGGCGAGTAAGATATTTTCCTTTTTTGCGCGCGATAACCGTACTCCTCCGAACGGTTCCAATACTCTTGAAAACTACATCGTCCGAGAACTGACCGTGCCACGACATTGCCGGAAAAAACGCAACACCAAGCCCCATCGCGACATATTTTCTGATATAATACGGATCATCACTTTGAATAGCTATATTGGGTTCAAACCCCTCACACAAGCGTTTTGTTATGGTATACATACTGCTGCCGTCCGGCATTGTTATAAAACGCTCATTTTTCAAGTCTGAAACAGAGACAGATTCTTGCCTTGCAAGCGGGTTATCCTTATGCAGAGCAAGAAGAATGTCTTCTGTCAGGAGCACAGTAGTATCAAAATCCTCATTGGGAAAATACTCATCGCATATAATGAGGTCAAACTCGCCGCTTGTGCCTGTGTTATGCTTTATAACAAAAGTTACCTCCGGATATTTCTGCTTAAAATTCTCAATGGCGCGCGTAACCACACGGCGGTTTGTAAGTACAAGGATTTTTATTTCACCGGCGATACTTACCTTGCTATCAGCAAGGACGAGCTTACCTTCCGCCAGCGCATCAAGTGCTTTTTTTGCGCTGTCATAAAACAAACGTCCCTGTTCGTTGAGCATAACTCTGTTTGCCGCATGAATAAAAAGCTCACACTCAAGCTCACGCTCCAGACGTTTTATGGTCTGGGATATATTTGATACCGGTACACCGTATTTTTCAGCGGTGCGTGAAAAATTTTCAAATTCTGCCGCATCACAAAAATATCGCAATTGCAGAAGTTCCATCGCCCTCACTTCCTTCTTTTATTATGGTAACACAGTTTAGTTTAACTGTCAAGTGAAAGCAACCTTATGTCATTTGATTATTTACAATAACGCATAAATTTGGTAACATTATATCGAAAATTAATTACGGAGGTTTTTTTTAATGTCTGAAATTCTCGAAATCATAATGGTTGTAAGCTTCGGTGCATCATGGCCGGCAAATGTTCTTAAGTCCTATAAGTCAAGAACAGCAAAAGGCAAGAGCCTTCTCTTCCTTCTTCTCATCGAGTTTGGCTATGTTGCCGGTATTGCATCCAAATTTGTAAAGCCAGACTTTGCAGAGTGGTTTGCACACAGCTGGTATGTTCTCATCTTCTACATACTTAACTTCATCATGGTCGGTGCTGACATTGTTCTCTACTACAGAAACAAGCAGCTTGATAAGAAGAACGGCGTTATTGCTTAAAAGAATAACAAAAAACAGCTCATTGGAATTTTCGATGAGCTGTTTTCTATTCTTGACTTTCTATTCTTCCTGTTTTGCAGAGGTTTTTACAACTGCTGATTTAAACTGTTTTCTGGATTCGCGGGTTTCGTTGAGCGCCTGCTCAATGACGGTTTCAAGACGGCGAAGCGTGTCCTCAGCGTAATCATTTGACGCGCGACGAAGCTCCTTTGCCTTGCTTTCCGCTATAGACATAATTTCGTTTGCCTTCTGGCGCGAGGTTATAACAATTTCATCCTCCGCAACCATATGACGCGCACGCTCTTCAGCCGCACTTTTGATTGCTTCTGCCTCTTTCTTTGCCTGAGCAAGGATTTCATTCCTGTTTTCAACAATTGCGCGGGCCTGTTCAAGATCCTTAGGCAGATTTGCACGGATTTCATCAATAAGGTCAAGAAGCTTTTCACGCTCGATAAGGCATTTTTCGGCACCGAAGGGCAACGCCCATGCATCGGACACCATTTCATACAGCATATTTACCAATTCATCAATTCCACTTGCCATTTACACTACCATTCCTTTCCTCTGAGGCAAAGCCCCTATTCTCCCCGTAAGAGTCTTTTTGTTACATCTCCTAAAATCGTCTCCGGTACAAACGGAGAGATATCTCCGCCGAGCGAGCAGATTTCTTTTACAACGCTCGACGACAAATACAGGTTTTCTTCCGAAGTAGGCAAAAACAAAGTTTCAAGCTTCGGATTTATTTTGCGGTTTATAAGCGCCATCTGAAATTCACTTTCAAAATCACTTAC
>JAZQSB010000046.1:0-9494 GCA_045629885.1 Eubacteriales bacterium
TATCGGCTAAGGTAATTGCTAATGGTGCAAATAAGGGTATAGGTATTTCTATATTTTCATTTGCAACATCGTGGCTTATTCCTATAGCCGCCGGTATTCCTTTCTTAATCAAGCTTTTTAAGCTTATAGAGGAATGCATACAGAAATGGGTGTAGAAATGAAAAATCAGACAGAGTTTTTGACAATGGAGCAAAAAAGAGACCTTGCCTTACAGGGCAAGGCTATTCCTATGCGCATAAAAAAGTCGGGTGAAAAAAATTCATATATTGCAAAATTGCGCGGGACGATTTTTGATGGTTCGCTGAAAAAAAAGAGGCTTGGGATATAGTGGAAAAGTTGAAGAGCCGAAGGTTTCAAGCGGGAAGCATTGAGCATCCGAAAAGGTATGACAGTTTTGTTAAGGCAATGGGAAAGCTCAGTCCGGAATTGCTTGAAAAAGATCCGGAAACACCTGAAGAAATTTATAAGTATTATGCATGTTTGGATGAATTGTTTGTCTGGATAAAGAATGCGTATAATGATAATTTGTGTGTGCTGTGCAATGAAATGCGTGCAATTCTCGGGCATCTTGCCGAGTATGATTTAAAAGATGATAATATTAAAAATCTCGGAAAGGCTTACGGGCATTTTCGCAGGTTAAGTATTGATACTTTTAAAATACTTTGTAATGGCTTCGATCAGGTATTTGATGAATGGATCAATAAACATGCTATATTTGATTACAGAAATGTTGACAGTGATTTTCTTCCTGAATATGTGAAGCTGTTTAATGAAGCACATGACTCATATATAGATGTACAAAAGTCTGAAAATCTGGGGTCAGATAGAGGAAATAGAATAATTGAGAAGTATTACGATGTAGCGTGCAATTACCAGAAATTATACCAATACCACAATTGTGAGCGCAGAAGACAAATCGAAAAGTGTGCAAAGTGGGCGCTTATCCGAAAGAAGATTTGGGTTATATGCACCGTTATACTCGCTTCGCTATCTATAATGGAGTTGTTTTTATAGTTCACTATTTTCCCGCGGGGTTTCCTCCCCGCGGGTTTTTGTTATACATTGACAAACCTCCCCGAAAAGCGTATAATAAGCGCATAACTTAAGCTGATATTGCCAAGACTAGCACGGTAAGTATGTTTGGAGGAAGTTATGGAATATCTTGCAGATGAAAAAAGATACGAAAAAATGCTATACAAAAGGTGCGGCGAAAGCGGACTGAAGCTTCCGGCAGTGTCACTGGGACTGTGGCACAATTTTGGCGACACCGGCGACTTTGAAAATATGTGTAAAATGTGTTTTACGGCATTTGATAACGGCATAACGCATTTCGACCTTGCCAACAACTATGGTCCCGAAGAGGGAAGCGCCGAAAAAAATTTTGGTGAGATACTGAACAAATATATGAAGCCGTACAGAGATGAAATGATAATAAGCACAAAAGCCGGCTATTATATGTGGCCGGGACCTTACGGAGATAAGGGCAGCAGAAAATATCTTATTTCAAGCATAGACCAGAGCTTAAAGCGGTTGAAGCTTGACTATGTTGATGTTTTTTATCACCACAGACCTGATCCGGAAACCCCGCTTTATGAAACAATGTGGGCACTGGACAGCATTGTAAAGAGCGGAAAGGCACTTTACGTGGGGCTCTCAAATTACGACGGGGAGACGATGGAAAAAGCGGCAGATATTCTGGAAGAGCTGCATTGCCCGTTTGTAATAAATCAGAACAGGTATTCAATCCTTGACAGAACAGTTGAGAAAAACGGAATGCTTGACAGTGCGAGGCTCAGAAAAAAGGGGATGATTATCTTCAGTCCGCTTGCACAGGGTCTTCTTTCGGAACGTTATCTGAACGGAATTCCAGGCGACAGCCGCGTAAAAACAGACGGACGTTTTCTCAATGAAAGCTCGATTTCGCCGGCACTTCTCGCAAAGCTTAAAAAGCTGAACGAAATAGCCGCGCGGCGCGGGCAGACGCTTGCGCAGATGGCGCTTTCGTGGGTGTACAGCCGTGATGTGACAACAAGCGTGCTGATTGGCGCGTCAAAGCCGGAGCAGATAATTGAAAACGTAAAGATGATGGAGAACGTGGATTTCAGCAATGATGAGCTTGCGGAGATAGATGCAATCGTTGGTGCAGACGGAATTTAGAAAGCGAAAAAGCAAAACACACAGGAAGCTTCTCTTGTGTGTTTTTTGTTGCTTATGCCGGGGAAAAGTGGTATACTTTTATTATGAACTGAAAATGCAAAGGAGAAAACATAAATGGAATTTGATAAGCTTGTCGCAAGAATAAACGAGCTTGCGAAGAAATCAAAGGGAGAGGGGCTGACCGATGCTGAAAAAGCAGAGAGGGAGTCCTTACGCAAGGAGTATATTGCAAAATTCCGTCAGGGAATGGAAAACGCACTGAGCAACGTCTATATCGTAGACGAAAAGGGCAATAAGAAAAAGGTAGAGAAGAAGAGGTAATGGAACATAACAAATTTATAAAAGGCATATCGGACGGAATTCCGATTTGCCTCGGGTATCTTTCCGTTGCTTTTGCGTTTGGAATATTCGCAGTTGAGAGCGGGCTTTCGATATGGGAAACTCTGCTTGTTTCAATGACGAATGTCACTTCGGCAGGTCAGCTTGCTGCAGTGCCCATAATGGTTACGGGCGGAACGTTTTTTGAGCTTGCAACGGCACAGCTTGTTATAAATCTGCGCTATGCGCTTATGTCGGTGTCATTATCGCAGAAGCTGGGAGAGAGTGTGCGCCTGCCGGACAGATTTTTAATTTCATTTGTAAATACGGATGAGGTTTTTGGCGTGGCAAGCGAAAAGACCGGCACAGTCGGCAGGAAATATATGTACGGGCTTATTCTGATGCCTTATATAGGCTGGAGCGTTGGCACGCTCATCGGCGCGTCGGCGGGGAATATCCTTCCGGCAGCTGTGGTTTCTGCGCTTGGTATTGCAATTTACGGAATGTTCGTTGCGATAGTCGTTCCCGTGATGAAGGTCAACAGACGCTGCCTTGTGTGCGTTCTGTTTGCTGTTGCTCTTTCCTGTGCGTTTAAGTATCTTCCGTACCTTGCGTCTGTACCGTCGGGATTTACGGTTATCATCTGCGCTGTGGCGGCAAGCGCGCTGTTTGCGTTTGTGGCACCCGTAAACATAGGGGAGGGCGAAGAAAATGCATAGATTTCCGGTGTATCTTCTGGTTATGGCAGGGATAACGTACCTTATAAGGATGCTTCCGCTTGTGCTTATAAAAAAGAAGATTAAAAACCGATTCATCATTTCATTTTTATATTACATACCGTATACCGTTCTTGCGGTAATGACCGTTCCGGCGATTTTTTATTCAACATCGTCTCCCGTTTCTGCGTTTCTCGGCTTTGCGGCGGCAGTGGCGCTTGCCCTGCACGGAAAAAGCCTTCTCTCCGTAGCGGCACTGTCTTGTGCTGTGGTATTCTGCACGGAATGGATAATGAGGATGATATAACTTCACACCTGTGCAAATTATACTTGTACAGGCGCTTTTTATGTGATACAATATATGCATACAGATTTTTTGTGATTTTATTCACAGACAGGGGATACAGATATGGTATCAAGAATCTACACGCTCGGTCTTTCCGGTGCCAGTGGTTTTATCGTAACTGCAGAGTGCGGACTTTCCGGAGGAATGATGGGATTTGAGGTAATCGGACTTGCGGATACGGCAGTGCGTGAATCGCGTGACCGCGTACGCGCCGCGGCAAAAACGCTTCCGCTTCGTTTTCCGTCGGGGCATATAACGGTCAACCTTGCGCCTGCAGGCAAAAAGAAGGAGGGCGCGGTGTATGACCTTCCGATTCTGCTCTCGGTTCTCGCAGCAGCGCATCAGATAAAGGCTGTTCCGGAAAATTACGCGTTTATCGGAGAATTGTCACTTACCGGTGAGCTTCGTCCGGCTCGCGGCGTACTTTCAATGGCGCTTGCGGCAAAGGCGGCGGGAATAAAGACGATGTTTGTTCCGCGTGCCAATGCGCGTGAGGCATCTCTTGCCGGAGAAGAGCTTACAGTTTTTGGTGCGCGCGACGTATCCGAGATAATAAACCACTTAAACGGCGATTTGTCGCTTTCCCGTGAGCCGCAATGGGTGCCGGATGAGGATGCAAACATTTCGGTTCCGGATTTTGCCGATGTGCGCGGTCAGGAAAACGTGAAACGTGCGATAGAGATTGCCGCCGCGGGCGGACACAACATACTTATGATAGGACCTCCCGGCTCGGGAAAGAGTATGCTTGCATCGCGCATACCGTCAATTCTTCCCGATATGACGCGTGAAGAGGCGCTTGAGGCCACAGAGATGCATTCGCTTGTGGGGCTTGTGTCGGAAGAGAGACCCCTCCTCACGTCAAGACCGTTCCGCGCACCGCACCACAGCACATCGCCTGTAAGTCTTTCCGGAGGAAGCTCGGCGCTTCGTCCGGGTGAAATTTCGCTTGCACACAACGGCGTGCTGTTTCTGGATGAGCTTCCCGAATTCCGACGCGATGCGCTTGAGGTTCTGCGTCAGCCGATGGAAACCGGAGAGGTTACAATTTCCCGCGTTACGGGTACGGCAAACTACCCTGCGAGGTTTATGCTCGTCTGTGCGATGAACCCGTGCAAATGCGGATGGTACGGCTATGACAACGGCGTGCACTCCTGCACCTGCAGTGAAACTGCGGTGGAAAAATATATGGGACGTGTTTCCGGTCCGCTTATGGACAGAATAGATATCCATATAAATGTGCCTAATGTAACTTATGAGGATATGTCAAAGAAGGCAGACGGCGAGTCCTCCGCCGAGATACGCAAGCGCGTAAACCTTGCGCGCGAGCGTGCAAGAGCGCGTGGAGTTGCGTGCAATGCGCACCTCTCTCCGCGCAGACTGCACGAGCTTGCAAATCTCTCCAATGAAGCAAAAGAGCTTCTGAAAAATGCATTTGACGTGCTCGGGCTGACCGGACGCTCATACGATAAGATACTTAAGCTTTCCCTTACTATTGCCGATATGGCAGAGTCGGACGTTATCCGTGCCGAGCACATCGCCGAGGCAATACAATACCGTTCTCTTGACAGGAGTGAAAACAGATGAAAAAAATAATATGTTTTGCAATGGCTTTTGCGATATGCCTTTCATTTGGCGCGTGCAGTATGTCGCCGCGTGAGGATTACATTTCAGGTGTAAGCTTTGACCCGGCAGAGTATGATACCCGCGCACTTGCACGTTATGAAAACAAAAACTTCGGAATAATCCTTGAGTATCCGGAAAAATATGAGCGCGTCGGAAACTTTGACCTTGACGGATATATCACGTTTGAGGGCGATGACGTTGCAATAAGCGTATATGTTCCGGATATGAACAACAACGATATCCTTACAGCTCAGGAGTATGCAGAGAACGTGCTGGAGCTTATGGGAAGCCGTCCCGCAAAGTACGGAAAAAGCAACGGTTGCAAGATTGTTTCGGGCGATGACGGAAGAGTAAGGATTGATTTTATTGTCAAGGGTGTTGATGCATTTTACCGCTTTGCATATGAAGCTCCGGAAGAAGGCTTTGCCGAAGAAAACGAGGACTTCCAGTCCGTTATGAGCTCTATCCGTATAGATGACGGCATTTACAACAAGCTCACGCGTATGTCAAGCCGCTATACTGTGCTTTTAGAGTACGCAAAGAGCATGCAGTATATCACGGACGCAAACTATGCAAACCACTGTCTCAACAGCTTTGAAATGTCAAAGGATGAGCGCCACAAAAACGAAGCACTTGTCGCCTCAGCCAATATCCGCGCTGAGCTTGAAAAAATTATCACACATGAGCGGGGTGACGATGAGGGATATAACGCTATGTGGAAAGAAATAATCACGGAAGCGCAAGAGGTAATTGATGCGTGCCTTCGCGCGGAAGAAGCTGTGAAGAGTGGAAAATATGAAGAAGCGCAGAGAATTGCGCGTATGGAGCTTTCGTATGACCTTTCCGATAAGTGCGCAAAGTTTATTGAAACGATAAATGCCGAGATTTCCGAGTATTGATAAATATTTTTTAATATGTGTTTTGTTGCGGGATTTAAAAAATTTTCAAACCAGCTGGAATCCTTGTCTGTTTCCCATCACAGTATGACAGCTCACGAGACAATAATTCGGTGAGTGCAATTATCAACTACTTATTAAAGCAATAATGAGGATAGCAAAATATTGCAACAAAGACTATGTAATGCATTTATGCTATGCTGTGTGGTATCATAAAAAGAAAAGGCTAAATGAGGGAAATTCATACTATGTACCGGATAGGAAGAACAACGGGATACGGATTTGATGTGTCAGACGCAGGCTTTGCGGCATTGCGTGAGAGCGGGATGACGCTTGCAGAGCACAGCCTTGCGAGAGAGCCGTTCCATGATGCGCGTTACGTTGCAAAGCTGGCAGAGCGAAACGGCATTAGGCTGTGGTCGTGCCATTTGCCGTTTAAACCGTATAACATAAACGATGCTTCGTCTCCCATGCGCGAGGTGAGAGAGCGCTGTTTTGCGCGGTGCAGTGAGGAGATAAAAAAAGGCGCGTCCGTTGGAATTAATAAGTTTGTTCTGCATCCGGGAACTCCGTTTGAGGATGAAGATGAGCGACCCGAGCGATTAAAATGCGCAACAGAATTTGCAAGTGACCTTGCAGAGCTTGCAGCCCGTGAGGGTGCGGTTATTGCGGTAGAAGATATGCCGCACTGCATAGGAAGAAGCATTGATGAGATAGAAACAATAATAAGCTCAAATGCGAAGCTTCGCGTTTGCTTTGACGTAAATCATCTTCTGAATAACACCCATGATGAGTTTATAGACCGTTTGGGGAGCAGAATTGCAACCGTGCATTTTTCTGATTATGATTTTGTTGATGAAAGGCACTGGTTCCCGACAGAAGGAAAGATTGACTGGGTGGCGCTTCTAAAAAAGCTTTACGGCGCGGGATATACCGGTGCGTGGATGTATGAATGTGCACTTAAAGACAAAACGCATAAAATATTCTACGACACCGCCGTGCGCATCCTTAAAGAAGCCGGCGTGCCGGAAATAAAAGAAGATTAATAAAACGTAGGACGGAGCAATTTTTTTGCCCCGTCTGTTTTGTTATCCTGTCTTTGCCGGGAAGAATAAAGATATAAGAAAAAACGATGGTAATTTAAAAAAAGGGATATAATATATTTGGTGAAAGATTGAAAAAATAGAGGCGAGAAAAGGAAAGGAAAAGATAAATGGATGTTTTTGACATTCTGACAATGCTCGGTGGCTTGTGCCTATTCCTGTTCGGTATGGATGTTATGGGACAGGCGCTTGAACGGCGTGCGGGAGGAGCCTTGCGCACACTTTTAGGGAGGCTTACATCAAACCGGCTTGCGGGACTGCTTACAGGTCTTTGCGTAACAGCAGTTATCCAAAGCTCGTCCGCAACAACGGTTATGGTCGTCGGCTTCGTAAATTCCGCGCTTATGACCTTGCGTCAGGCGATAAACGTTATTATGGGTGCGAATATCGGAACAACGGTCACGGCATGGGTGCTCTCGCTAAGTGGGATAGAAGGAGATAATTTATTCATACAGCTTTTAAAGCCGATATCGTTCACGCCCGTGCTTGCGCTTATCGGAATTATAATGACGATGACCGGAAAGGGTAGTAAACGGCGAGATACCGGAACGATTCTCTTGGGCTTTGCAACGCTTATGTTCGGTATGGATACGATGAGCGGCGCAGTTTCGGGGCTTGCGGATGTTCCGGCATTCCAGCAGATGTTCATTCTGTTCAAAAACCCCATTCTCGGCGTGCTTGCCGGCGCAGTTCTCACGGCGATAATTCAGTCAAGCTCCGCATCAGTCGGTATTCTGCAGGCGCTTGCCGTAACGGGGCAGGTTTCTTTCGGTGCGGCAATACCTATAATTATGGGACAGAACATAGGAACGTGTATCACAGCACTTCTCTCATCCTTTGGCACAAATAAAAATGCAAGGCGAGCGGCGCTTGTACATCTGTCTTTCAACGTTATCGGAACAACCATTTGCCTGATACTTTTCAGCATTATAAAATATGCGCTGCGTCCTCCGTTTTTTGACAGTGCGGCAAGCTTTGTGGGTATTGCGATTGCGCATTCCATATTCAATGTTTTCTGTACGGTTTTGCTTTTCCCGATGGCGGGAATTCTTGAAAGGCTTGTTATACGCCTCGTGCCGGACGGCAAGAAGAAGGATATAGTTGCAGAGCTTGATGAGCGCCTTCTGGCAACGCCGACAATCGCGCTTCAGCGTTGCCACAATCTCGTTGTTGAGATGATGGAGGCATCGCTCTCTGCGCTTCGCGGAGGAATACAGTCACTTCGCGCATATTCCGCTGAGCTTTCAGAGGAGATTTGTGCGGCAGAAGAAAAGACCGACCATTACGAGGATATTCTCGGAACGTATCTTGTAAAGCTAAGCGGCAGACAGATTTCGGCTACCGACAGCGCTGAGGCAGCAAAGCTTTTGCGTATGATAGGTGATTTTGAGAGGATTTCCGACCACGGCGTAAACCTTTTAAAATCTGCAGAGGAAATAAACGATAAGAAAATTGAGTTTACCAATGCCGCCATTGCCGAGCTTGATGTAATCCTCGGTGCGGCAAACGAAATTTTAGAGCTTACTCAGCGGGCGTTTGCAAACAATGATATTGATGCGGCGCTAAGCGTAGAGCCGCTTGAGCAGGTGATAGACATTCTCAAGGAAAAGCTCCGCGCACAGCATATTGGTCGAATGCAGCGGGGTGAGTGCACAATTGATGCGGGCTTTGTCTGGTCAGATATTCTTACGAATATTGGAAGAACCTCCGACCACTGCTCAAATATCGCCGCCTGTGTAATAGATATGGCAAGCAATAATATGAATCTGCACGAGTCTATCCGCGCGTTTAGAGACGAAAGTCCGGACTTTCGCACAAAGTTTTCTGAATATTCAAAGAAATATGCAATCGAATATAACTAAAACATTGTCTTTTCCGTATAATTCCGCTGCCCTTTGCAAAAACTAACAAAAACTTTCGGAGGTTATTTGCAGATGGCGGAGAACAGCGAAGCAAAAAAAGAAATACGCGAGGATATAGTAGAAACCGGCTCGATTGTAACAAAAAGCCGCTTTGGAAATATCCATTGCATAACGATAATAGGTCAGATTGAGGGGCATACGGTACTTGGCAGCGATACCAAGACGACGAAGTATGAGCATATATGCCCCACTCTTGCCGCAGTTGAGGAAAACGACGATATTGACGGACTTCTCATTATGCTCAACACCGTGGGCGGCGATATTGAGGCGGGGCTTGCCATTGCAGAGCTTATTGCGGGAATGACAAAGCCTACGGCATCGCTCATTCTCGGCGGCGGACACTCAATAGGTGTTCCGCTTGCCGTTGCGGCAAAGCATTCGATAATCGCGGAGACCGCGGCGATAACGATTCA
>JAZQSB010000047.1:0-38334 GCA_045629885.1 Eubacteriales bacterium
GTTGCCATAGAGCTTGTTGCAACAGCCGCACCGCATCCGAAAGTTTTGAACGTTACATCTGTTATAATATCGTTTTCATCAATCTTCATATACATTTTCATAATATCGCCGCACTTTGAGTTGCCAACCTGCCCGATTGCATTTGCACCCTCAAGCTCGCCGACATTACGCGGATTTGAAAAATGGTCAAGTACCTTTTCACTGTACATAATAAAAACTCCTTTCTTAATGTTCCCAGACCGGTTTTCCGTTTTCCCAAACCGGACTCATTGCACGAAGCTTTGCCGCAACTTTTTCGACTGCCTCGGCAATCTTTATTTCATCCCCGTCTGCATTATCCTCACCGAGAGAGAGACGGAGAGAACCGTGTGCAATATGGTGCGGAAGACCGATTGAAAGCAAAACGTGAGACGGATCAAGAGAACCGGACGAACAGGCAGAACCCGAGCTTGCACAAATGCCCTCGTTAAACATATTGAGAAGCAGCGCCTCGCCCTCAATGCCCTCGATTACTATACTGCAAAGACCGGGGAGACGGTTTGTAGGATGTCCGGTAAGGCGCGTGTATGGAATTTTGAGCACGCGCTCGATAAGCTCATCACGCATTTTTGTAAGGCGGGAGATATTCTCGCTCATATGCTCATTTGCAAGACGCGCTGCCTCACCCAGAGCAACGATATACGGAACGTTTTCCGTTCCGGCACGACGTCTCTTTTCCTGACCGCCGCCATAGATTAAATTATCAATGCGTATTCCGGAGCGGATATAAAGTGCGCCGACACCCTTTGGTGCACCAATTTTATGTCCCGAAAGGGAGAGAAAATCAATGTTCATCTCATCAATATTTATCGGGATATGACCATATGCCTGAACAGCATCAGTATGGAAAAAGATTCCCTTTTCCTTCGCAACAGCACCTATTTCGCGTATCGGCTGGATTGTTCCTATCTCGTTATTTGCAGTCATAACCGAAATAAGAATAGTTTCATCACATATTGCCGATTTCAAATCCTCAACCGAGACCGAGCCGTACTCATCAACGGGAAGATAAGTAACCCTTATGCCCTCTTTTTCAAGGCTTTTGCAAGTTTCCATGATCGCGGGATGCTCAATACAGCTTGTAATTATGTGGTTTCCCTTGTCACGGAGCTTTGAAGTGACTCCGCGCAGTACCCAGTTGTCAGATTCGCTTCCACAGCTTGTGAAGAAAATTTCTTTTGCACGAGCACCGATAACCTTTGCCACCTCTTCGCGTGCATTCTCAACGGCGCGCTTTGCGTCATACGCAAAAGCGTAAAGGCTTGACGGATTACCGTAATGCTCGGTGAAATACGGAAGCATTTTATCTAAAACCTCGGGCTTTGTCCTCGTTGTAGCCGAGTTGTCAGCATATATCATTTGTCTTCCTCCTTGGGGATAATTATTTACCAAAACTTTTGCTCTGTGCAACCGCAAGCTCATCACAGCGGTTGTTTTTCGGGTTTGTTGCGTGACCTTTTATCCAGTTAAAAGTGACGGAATGAATTTCAAGCAAGTAGAGAAGCTTCTGCCATAAATCGGGATTGAGTGCTTTTTCTTTTTTGTTACGCATCCAGCCCTGAGCGCGCCACTTTTTTGCCCAACCCTGATTTATTCCATCAACAATATATTTGCTGTCAGTAAAAAGCGAAACCTCGCACGGCTCACGCAATGCAGAAAGCGCTGCGATAACTCCGGAAAGCTCCATACGGTTGTTTGTGGTGTTCTCTTCCCCCCCGGAAAGCTCTTTCTCTATTCCGTTATATTCAAGTATTGCACCCCAACCGCCCGGTCCGGGGTTTCCTGAACACGCGCCGTCGGTGTAGATTGTGATTTTTTTCATAATTATTCGTTTTGAGAAGCTTTTGTTTCCGCCGTTTCTGTTCCTGCTTCCACATTTTTAGAAGCTTCTTCACTTTCCTCCTCGTGAGGTGCGGCAGCAACAGAGATAACCTTAACATCATCTGCAAGGCGCATAAGTATAACACCGCGTGTTACACGCCCTATCGTGCTGATTGTTTTTGCCGGCATTCTTATTATAACACCATCGTCGGATATTATCATAGCATCGTTGGTATCATCAACCATAATAACGCTTGCTATTTCACCTGTTTTATCCGATATGTTATAGTTCATTATACCCTTACCGTAGCGGTTCTGTAGACGGTATTCTTCCGCAGCAGTACGCTTTCCAAAGCCGCGTTCGGTAACGGTGAGAACATCCTTTCCTTCACATATAACCTCGGCACCAATGATATAATCATCCTCGGAAATATCCATACCATAAACACCTCCGGCATCACGTCCCGTTGCACGTATATCGCTTGCGCGGAATTTGATTGCCATACCTCGGCGTGTTGCAAGGAATATCTCGCTGTTCTCAGCGGCAAGCATTACGGAGATAAGCTCGTCATCATCGTCAAGACCTATTGCGCGTACACCCGCCTTACGGCTTGAATCAACGCGTGAAAGCGCAATACGCTTAACAATGCCCGCGCGCGTTGCCATAACAAGATAATGCTCATCGTCAAATTCTTTTATTGAAAGCATTGCCGTTACCTTTTCGTCCGGCTCAAACGCAATAAGGTTTACTATATTCATACCTACTGCCGTACGGCTACTCTCCGGAACCTGATATCCCTTCATGCGATACATTCTCCCGCGTGTTGTAAAGAAGAGAAGCCAGTCGTGGCTTGATGCGGTAAACATCGTTTTAACAAAGTCTTCTTCCTTCTGCTTCATGCCGGAAACGCCTCTGCCTCCGCGGTTCTGCGAACGATAAGTGGAAATCGGCATACGCTTTATATATCCGCGGTGAGTGAGAGTATATGCACAATCCTCAACCGGAATAAGGTCCTCAATATCAATTTCATCGTCAACCGGAACGATTTCAGTTCTTCTTGCATCACCGTATTTTTCCTTGATAACGGTAAGCTCATCCTTAAGGATTCCGGCAACAAGAGCATCGGACTGGAGAACTTCTTTGCAGAATGCAATTTTTTTCATTAACTCATTGTATTCATTATCGATTTTTTCGCGCTCAAGTCCCTGAAGACGAGCAAGGCGCATATCAAGAACAGCCTGAGCCTGAATATCGCTCATATTGAACGTATCCATAAGGCGCTGCTTTGCATCGTTATAGCTTGTTCGGATAATTTTTATAATCTCGTCAATATGATCAAGCGCAATGCGGAGTCCCTCGAGTATATGTGCGCGCGCTTCTGCTTTTTTAAGCTCGAATGCGGTTCTTCTCCTTATAACGTCCTTCTGGAACATTATATACTGATCCAGAATATCACGCAGAGATAACGTTTTCGGCTTGTTATCAACAAGAGCAAGAAGGATTACACCGAATGTGGACTGCATCTGAGTATGCTTAAAGAGCATATTGAGAACAACTTGCGGGTTTGCATTACGTGAAAGCTCGATAACAACGCGGATTCCCTCGCGGCTGGATTCATCCTGAATATGTGTTATTCCTTCTATTACTTTATTCTTTACAAGGTCAGCAATATGCTCAATGAGACGTGCTTTATTTACCATATACGGAAGCTCTGTCGCAACAATGCGGAAACGTCCGTTATCAAATTCCTCAATTTCCGTCTTTGCGCGTACTTTAAGGTGACCTTTACCTGTGGAATATGCAGCTCGTATTCCCGCCATTCCCATGATAACACCTGCGGTCGGGAAATCCGGGCCCTTTATATGCTCCATAAGGTCAGCAAGCGTTGCTTCGGGGTTATCTATTACCTCAATTGTTGCATCAATAACCTCACAGAGGTTGTGCGGCGGAATATTTGTTGTCATACCGACGGCAATACCATTGCTTCCGTTTACAAGAAGGCTGGGTATTCGTGAAGGAAGAACGCTAGGCTCCTGATGATATCCGTCGAAGTTCGGCTGGAAATCAACTGTTTCCTTCTCGATATCTGCAAGCATTTCCATCGCAATTTTTGAAAGACGTGCCTCAGTATAACGGTATGCGGCTGCAGGGTCGCCGTCAACCGAGCCGAAGTTTCCGTGTCCGTCTACCATCGGGTAACGGAGCGAGAACGACTGGGCAAGACGCACCATTGCATCATAAACTGAGCTGTCACCGTGCGGATGATAACGTCCAAGCACGTCACCGACGGTGGTAGCACTCTTACGGAAAGCTTTATCCGGAGTAAGCCCGTCTTCATACATTGTATAAAGAATACGGCGGTGAACAGGCTTTAAGCCGTCTCGTACATCAGGAAGCGCACGTCCGACGATAACCGACATTGAATAATCAATGTAGGCACGCTTCAATTCAGAATTAAGCTCAACATCTATAATTTTTTCTATTTCAAGATGATTAAGCGGTTTTTCTTCTCTGTTGTTTTTAGCCATAGATGATTTACCTCACTATGAAATTAGTTGTTTTCGTTTAACAAGCCTCGCAGAATGCAAGCCTTTTCGATAAAAACCTGTCTTTATCGGCTTTTACACATCAAGATTTGTAACATATCCGGCGTTCTGCTCAATAAATTCGCGTCGTGGCTCTACCTTTTCACCCATAAGGAGTGTGAATGTTTCATCCGCAGCGATTGCATCTTCAAGAGTAACACGCGCAAGCACACGGTTTTCCGGATTCATTGTTGTTTCCCAAAGCTCTTCCGGATCCATTTCACCAAGACCCTTAAATCGCTGTATTTTTGCATCTTCGCCCATTTCAGAAAGTGCAGCGGCAAGAGCATCATCGTCATAGCAATATTTTTCCTGCTTGCCCTTATACACCTTATAAAGCGGCGGCATTGCAAAGTATATATGTCCTGCCTCAACAAGCGGGCGCATAAAACGGAAGAAGAACGTAAGAAGAAGTGTTCTGATATGAGCACCGTCGACGTCAGCATCCGACATTATAACAACCTTGTGATAGCGAAGCTTTTCAAGGTTACAGTCTGCCAGAATTCCCGTGCCGAGTGCAGCAATAACGGGGGATAACTTATCATTATTATAAATTTTATCTGCGCGCGCCTTTTCAACGTTGAGCATCTTTCCCCACAGAGCAAGAATTGCCTGGAATCTGCGGTCACGGCCTTCTTTTGCCGAACCTGCCGCCGAATCACCCTCAACGATATATATTTCAGAAAGACGCGGGTCCTTTACCTGACAATCTGCAAGCTTTCCGGGAAGAGAAAGAGAATCAAGCGGTCCTTTTCTGCGTGCGTTTTCCTTTGCACGTCGCGCTGCTTCTCTTGCGTGAGCTGCGTCTATGGTCTTTCCAACTATCGCACGTGCAATCTTGGGATTTTCCTCAAAGAAGGTAGAAAGCTTTTCGTTAACCATATTTGTGACAAGCGTTCTTACTGCTGCATTTCCAAGCTTTGTTTTTGTCTGACCTTCAAACTGAGCCTCAAGGACTTTTACGGAAATTACACAGGTAAGACCTTCAAGCATATCCGTTCCCTCAAGCTTCTCGTCCTCTTTAATCATTTTGTTTTTGCGTGCATAATCATTTATAACGCGTGTAAGAGCGGCTTTAAATCCGGTTTCGTGCATACCGCCCTCGGTAGTATTAATATTATTTGCAAATGAAATGATATTTGCGTTATAACCATCGTTATACTGCATTGCAACTTCTGCAATGTTGTCATCCTTTGTTCCGGTAACGTAAATAACCTCCGGATGAATAACCTCTTTCTTTATCTTTCCATTTAAATACTCTACAAAAGTGCGGATACCGCCTTCATAGCAGAAATCGTCATGCTTTCCCTCAGACCCATCTTCTGTCGGACGAAGGTCGGAAAGAACAATTCTAACCCCTGCATTTAAAAATGCCTGCTGCTGTAAACGCTTCTGCAGTATTTCATAGCTAAAAACCGTTGTATCAAAAATCTCACGGTCAGGCTTAAATGTAACCTTTGTTCCTGTCTGTGTGCCCTTTCCTATAATTTTTATAGGAGTTTCTATATCTCCGCGGCAAAAACGCATATAATGAACATTCTCACCGTCGCAAACCTCAACCTCAAGCCACTCTGAAAGCGCATTTACAACAGAAGCACCAACACCGTGGAGACCGCCGGAAACCTTATATCCTCCGCCGCCGAATTTACCACCGGCGTGCAAAACTGTGAAAACAACCTCTAAAGCCGATTTTCCGGTTGCGTGAGTTCCCGTTGGAATACCGCGTCCGTTGTCGGTAACGCTTATGATATCCCCATCACGGATATCTACGTTAATACACGAGCAATGCCCGGCAAGCGCCTCGTCAATTGAGTTGTCAACAATTTCATATACAAGGTGATGAAGACCTGCCTCGGCTGTTGAACCGATGTACATACCAGGGCGGCGACGAACTGCTTCAAGCCCTTCAAGTACCTGAATATTACTTTCATCATAACTGCCATTTACAACAGTATCTACTGTTTCTACTGTATCTGCCATTTTTAAAAAACTCCTTCGTGGTTTTTTAATGCAAAATGCAAAATGCAAAATGCAAAATGCAAAATGCAGAATTCTTATTTTTATTCCTGTATGATTTCTTCACTTCTTTTTTGCAGTGTCTGAGGAGAAATCTGGGATATATATACGCGCTCACGGTTACCGTCACGTGTTACAATAAATGAGCGCGGAATATCATCACACACGTTTATTACATGGTTTGCCTTTTCCTTTTGTGCAAGAAAAAGCTTTGTTCGTTTTGACTGAGATGTTATTTCAAGATCAAAAACGCCTATTATACTGGATTTTGGAAGCAATTTCCCGCGTCCTATATGAAGAAACACTTATAAAACTCCTCTATCTTTCATTATTCTTTTTATCAACAATCCTTCCGCCGTCAACAGTAAATATTCTTCCTTTTGAAAGCTCGGAAAACATACTCGGGTCACAGCCGGTTATTATTGTCTGCCCGCGGTTTACATCATTTAAAAGAAATGAGCGTCGCGACGGGTCAAGCTCACTTAAAACATCATCAAGAAGAAGAATCGGCGCTTCTCCTGAATCTTTCTCTATAACCGTGTGCTCAGCAACCTTAAGCGACAGCACACAAGAGCGTATCTGTCCCTGAGAACCGAAATCCTTTGCAGAGCTTCCGTTTACCGAAACGGTAAAATCGTCTTTATGTGTTCCTACAAGACACATACCGCTTGCAAATTCTGCTTCTTTTCGGCGATTTAAATGTTCGAGAATAAGCCCGGCATTTTTCTTATCAGTATGATCGGAAAGAGCACTGTCAAAATTATATTTTACTGAAATAAAATCTTTTCCTCCGGATATTTTTTTCATCGTTTCGCCGGCAAATTCTGCAATCTGCTTTATAAACTCGCCGCGTTCATATGTTATATACGCCGCACATTTTGCAAGCTTTTCGTTTAAAACATCCACATAGTCATAATATATATGTCTGCTTTTTTCGTCCTTAAGAATTTTTCGTTTACTCTCTATCAGCTTGTTATGCTCGGCAAGAGCTTCAATATATGCCGGAAGCATCTGGGAAAGCGCAATATTCATATATCTGCGCCTGTTTGCAGGACCTTCTTTTATAAGCTGAAGGTCATCCGGAGAAAAAACAACCGTTTTTATAAGACCTATATGATTTCGCGGACTTCTTTTTCTTATGCCGTTTACAAAAAGCTGCCTTCCGGCGCGCGTAAGAATACATCTTACTTCAACATTGCGTTCATAAGCTGTAAAGCTTCCTTTTATCTCCGCGTATTCACGATCTTTCATTATCGCATCAGCATCGCGGCTTCCGCGAAACGGCTTTAAGCATGAGAGATAAAAAATTGATTCAAGAAGATTTGTTTTTCCCTGCGCATTTTCACCGAAAATTATATTCTGACCTTCAGAAAACTCTATTTCTTCATTTTCATAATTGCGAAAATCAGAAAGCTTTAACTTTTTTATCTGCATTATTCGGCCTTAAGACGGACAGGAAGAATAAGGTGGAGATATTCTGCACCCTCAGGTGGAGTTATCAGGATAGGAGCAACGTGTGTGTTAAGCTCAAGATCCAGCTCATCATCCGGGGATGCACGCAAAGCATCAAGAATAAATTTGTGATTAAATCCTATTTCAAGATTTTCGCCTTTGTTAAGAAGAGCACATTCATCCTGAGAACTTCCGACAGGTGTGCGGCAGGAAATAAAGAGAGTATTTTCCGAGAACTTTAAATGAATCGGATTTTTTATTCTTTCACTTATAAGGATTGAAACTCTTTCAATCGTAGTTATAAGATCGCGGCGATTTACGCGAACCTTGAATGTTCCACTTTTGGGAACAGCCTTTTTATAATTTAAAAACTCTCCTTCAAGAATTCTTGAAATAATCATTGATCCGCCAAGGCGGAAAATTATATGCTTTTTACCCACACAAATAGATGCTTCTTCGTCAGACTCAGAACAAAGCTTTTCAACTTCCTTAAGAGTAAGCCCTGGGACAACAAAATTAAAGTTTTCTTCTTCACTTTCATTTTCGATTTCTGCCGTTCTGTAAGAAAGGCGGAACCCGTCAACCGAAACAATCGTTACGCGATTTCCCTCTACATCAAAAAGTGAACCTGTGTGAACCGGCTTTGATTCATCTCCGCTTATTGCAAAGATTGTCTGGGATATCATCTTTTTAAGATCTCCCTGACGGAGATTCAAGAAATATTTCTTTTCAATATCGGGAAGTGACGGAAAATCCTTTGCTGAAAGGCAAACAACTTCGTGTCGGACGTTTCCGCAGGTAACGGTAGCCATAAGGTTATCGTCTGTTGTAAAGGTAACGGGTTCATCAGGAAGAAGACGTATAATATCAGAGAATATTTTTGCGTTTACAACAATAATTCCCTGTTCTTCAATTTCCGCCGGAACGGTTACGCGAATACCTATTGAAAGATCGTATCCCGTAAGAGTAAGCTCACGTCCGCAATTAATAAGAATACCCTCCATTACAGGTACGGAACTTTTTGCTGCTACTGCCCATGATGTTTTTGCAATTGCAGATGAGAGAACTGATTTTTCACAAACAAATTTCATAACTGATTTTCCTTTCTGCGGAAATTAATAAAATGTTTTTCGTGTTACGATAATTTTTTTTCTTAAAAGGTGAATAATTTTCTTTCTAAGAGAATATAATATATATTTTAGTATTTATAGTACGGCTTGTGGAAATTGTGGAAAATCATTTTTTTCAGCAAAATAAAGCGAAATTTGACTCCCACGTTTCTTTTGGATAAAAGCGCAGGTTCTCAACAAAGCCCCTTGGGATAACTTTTATCCCAAGCCTTTCCTTGTTAAATCCACAGGATATCTGTGGAAAGTTTTTATATTACGGAGTAAGCACAGAATTTTTAACGTCTGCAATTTTTTCTTTAAGCGCCTGATCTGTTTTTAGCTGTTCTTCAAGCGAGTCAACCGCATATTTTATAGTAGTGTGGTCTTTTCCAAAAACCTTTCCCATCTTCGGAAAAGATTCATGTGTCATATGGCGCACCATATACATCGCAATTTTTCTCGGCTCGGAAACCTTTGATGAGCGGTCTTTACCTAAGATGTCATCAGGGGAGATTTCAAAGTATTTTGCAACGGCCTTGATAATAAACTCAGGTGTTGGGTTAATCCACGGATTTTCGGCAAATATATCGCGTATTGCACGCTCTGCAGCCTGAAGTCCGTCTGTATCCTGAAGAAGGTCACGATATGCAAGAAGCTTGTGTACCGCACCTTCAAGCTGACGTACGTTTGCAGTAACGTTGTTTGAAATAAGCTCTTTTTGTTCTGTGGTAAGCTTAAGACCTATAAGGTCTGCCTTAAGGCTTACGATTGCCATTCGTGTTTCAAAGTCCGGAGGTTCAATATCTGCAAGAAGTCCCCATTCAAAACGCGTTTTAAGTCTTTCTTCAAGCTTTGCCATTTCCTTAGGAGGACGGTCTGAGGTCAAAACAATCTGTTTGTGTGATTCATGAAGAGCGTTGAAGGTGTGGAAAAATTCCTCCTGTGTACTCTCTTTGCCGGCGATAAACTGGATATCGTCCACCAGAAGAATATCAGAGTTTCTGTATTTCTCACGGAATTGAGGAAGAGTTCCGCTTTGTATTGCCGCTATAAGCTCAATTGTAAAATCCTCGCTCTTTATGTATGTTATCTTTGCTTTTGGATTTTTCTTTCTTATGGTTCCGGCAATAGCATAAAGAAGATGAGTTTTTCCAAGTCCTGAGCCGCCGTGAATAAGAAGCGGGTTATACGTTGTTCCCGGCATTTCAGCGACAGCCTTTGCTGCGGCGTGAGCAAATTTATTTGAAGAACCCACAACAAATTTTTCAAACGAATATTCATCATAGTTTGAGAAGGTTTGAGTTTCCGGAGAAAGAGAGCCTTCGTATTCATCCTCGGTGTAGATAGTGAATTTCATCGGAACTGAAAAAAGTGCGAAAAGAGCATCATTTATCTTCTGAGTATAATATTTTTCAATAGTTGTTTTCTTGAAATCGGCAGGTGTGACGAGTATCAGACAATCATCTCGAAGCTCAACTGCACGAATATCTTCAAACCATGTCTGAATGGTAACTTCAAGTAAGCCGTATTCTTCTTTCATAATTTGCAGAACTCTTTTTAAGACATCTGCGGCATTGTTCATAGGTCAATTTCCCCCACTATAATTTTTACTTTATCATTATAACAGAAAACAGCTTTTTTGTAAATATAAATTTACATATTATAATTAAAGAAAATCAAATTTTATAGTCAAAATCTCAAAAATAATAAAAAAACAGTTGACAATTTGCTATGACTTATTTTATAATAAACAATGACACTGTATCGAATAAGTGTGTCAAGGTATAAAACCTTACGCATTAAAATTATTATCGGAGGTGTAAAACAATGGTACGTACTTATCAGCCGAAAAAGCTTCATCGCTCAAAGGTTCACGGTTTCCGCAAGAGAATGGCAACCCGTAACGGACGCAAGGTTCTCTCTGCACGCCGCGCTAAGGGCAGAAACAGGCTTACTCACTAAGTCACAATACGTCGGAGCGGAAGGATTTTTAAGTAAGCTCCGCTCCGCAAAAAAAGATTTAGCTCATGACGCGTCCTGGATTTTTATCCCGTCCGGGCTTTTTCTTTTATACGGAGATTTTTTATGAAACAAACGGTTTCTATCAAGCTTAACCGCGATTTCAGAATGATTTATAAACGCGGAAAAAGTGCAGTGTCACCCATTCTTGCAGTGTATGCAAGAAAGAATAAATTAAGCTCTAACAGAATAGGTATAACCGTAAGCACAAAGGTAGGCAAAGCCGTTGTGCGCAATCGCGTGCGCCGCCGCATCCGCGAGGCGTATCGGATAAATGAAGGTCGCTTTCTTCCGGGGCGTGATATTGTTATTGTTTCCCGCGTCCGTGCTGCAAGTGTTTCCTTCTGTGAGATAGAGAAGAACCTTCTTAGATTATCTGAAAGTTTAGGGCTTCTTTCGGAGGAGAAGGAATGAAGAGTCTTCTCGTATTTTTAATCAGATTTTACAGACGCGCCGTATCGCCAAATCGTATGCCGTGCTGCCGATTTACGCCTACCTGCTCGGCATATGCGCTTGAGGCGATTGAAAAATACGGTACTATTAAGGGCGGATATCTGGCACTGCGAAGAATTTTGCGCTGTCATCCGTTCTCTAAAAAGTCGGGATATGATCCCGTGCCGTAATGTATTTATTATCAAAACCGGAGGTTTTCATTTATGTTTACCGCATTAATAGTTGAGCCGTTCGGGTGGCTTTTAAAGCTTTGTTATAATCTTGTCGGAAATTACGGTATAGCAATAATTATCTTCACGCTTCTTTCAAAGCTTGTTATTCTGCCTTTCCAGATGAAGAGCAAGAAAAGTATGATGGAAATGCAGAGGCTTCAGCCAAAACTTCGAGAGCTTGAAAAGAAGTATAAGGATGATAAGGAGCGCTATGCGCTTGAAACACAGAAGCTTTATAAAAAAGAAGGAGTTTCGATGTTTGGCGGATGTCTGCCTATGCTCATTACCCTTCCGATTATGATAGGGCTTTATTCTGTTGTCCGTCAGCCGCTTACTTATATTTTTGACATTACACCCGAGCAGATTCAGACGCTTGCCGATGCTTTCCGCGCGGCCGGCGCAAAGATTTCTTCAACAAGCGGATATATGCTTCAGATTGATGTTTGTTCGCTTATTTCAAAGTATCCGGACGTTGTAGCAAGCATTACTCCGAACCTTACAAATCTGAACTTTAATTTTCTTGGAATTGATTTGTCTCTGATTCCAAATTTCAAGTATATTACAATTCTTTGGATAATTCCTGTTCTTTCAGGTCTTACGGCGTGGGTTTCAAACCTTCTTATACGTCGCAGCCAGGGAAAACAGATTACCGAGCAGGCAGCTGCAACAAACGGTATGATGAATATTATGATGCCGCTCATGTCAGTCTGGATTGCATTTATGGTTCCCGCAAGTCTCGGTCTTTACTGGATTATTTCAAACGTTTTGACTGCAGTTCAGGAGCCGCTTCTTACGGCGTATTACAAAAACAAGGCTGAAAAAGCCGGGGAGGAAAAGTAAAAGATGGCACAGAGTATTGAAATAAGTGCAAAGACAATAGATGCCGCTATAGAAAAAGGTCTTTTTGAGCTTTCACTTCAGCGCGAAGATGTTACTGTTGAAGTTCTTGAAAATCCCAAATCCGGATTTTTGGGAATCGGTGCAACGCCTGCAAAAATTCTTATGACGGTTCTTGGCTCTGATGGAGCAGTTCCGTCAAAAAAGGAAGAGAAAAAGGCTGAAAAAGCAGAAAAAAAGATTGAAAAGAAAAATGAAAATAAGGTAGTAAAAGAAGAAAAGAAGGAAAAAAAGGAAACTATTCCTGCAACGGGCGATGCTGCCGAATTTCTTTCAAAGGTTCTTTCATTCATCTGCGAGGATGTTCGCCTCGAACAGCATAAGTGTTCGGACGAAGGTACGGTAAGCTTTGAGATTGTGGGTGAAAATCTGGGAGGAATTATAGGTCGTCGAGGAGAAACACTTGATGCTCTTCAGCATCTTGCAAATCTTGCAGTTAACCGTTCCGGTAAGGAAAAGGTTCGCGTTCTTCTTGATGCGGAAAATTACCGTGAAAAGAGAGAAGAATCCCTTGCGAAGTTTGCAGACCGTACGGCAAGTCAGGTTCTTAAGTATAAGAGAAGCAAGGCTCTTGAGCCGATGAACGCATACGAGCGTCACATTATCCATGCTTCACTTCAAAACAGAGAAAATATCTCTACATCATCTGTCGGAACAGATCCCAACAGACGTGTTATCATTAACTACACAGGTCCAGATGCACGTCCGTCACGCCCTCCGCGCAGACGTTATAATAATTACAATAAGTAATATAAATAATAAAAACAACCGTATGTTATTAAAATGCGGTTGTTTTTATTTTGCGCATATAAAAAGATTTTGTGCATTAATCCCAACCGTAATTTAAAGCGGCTGGGATTTTATTTTTGCAAATCTTCTGGGATAACGTGCAGGTGTTGGTGCTGTTTTTCGGAATATAAGAACCGTATGTGTTATATCTGTTGTAGGGATTGTATAATCAACGCGCTTTTCAAGCGTTGCACCCAGCGTTTTAAAGGCATTTTCTGCACCATTTATCTCCTCTTCACAGTCACGTGCTTTCATAGCGAGAAAAACACCGCCAATCTTGACAAAAGGAAGGGTCAGCTCACATAGCATACGTAAATCGGCAACTGCCCGAGAAACAGCAATATCAAAGCTTTCACGGTAGTTTTCTTTTGTGGCAAGTTCTTCAGCACGTGAATGAATGCACTCTACATCTGAAAGAGAAAGACGGTCACAAATATTTTGCAAAAAGTCTATTCTCTTTGCCAGCGCATCAAGCAGGGTGAGCGAAATATCTTTCTTTGCTATACGGAGCGGAAGACCGGGAAAACCCGCTCCGCAGCCAACATCTATCACGCGCTTATGTGAAAAATCATATGCTGAAAGAAGAAATAGAGAGTCTGCAAAATGACGCAGATTTACTTCATTGGGGTCGGTTATTGCCGTAAGGTTCATTACCTGATTTGCAGAAAGAAGCTCTTCGCGGAAAATATCAAAGTTTTCTGCATCGGCGCAAATATTCATTTTCAATAAAAGAGAAGAAAAAGAATTTTCCATTATACAGCACTCCCCCGACTAAAAATTTTACGGATGATTATTGTTCAATTTCGTGTAATTTCTTAAGTGTTTTTACAAGGAAAAATGCACACATAAGCATGGAAACAAGCTCTGCAAGCGGAAAAGCAAGCCACACGAGATTAAGATTCCCGGTTTTTGAGAGAAGCCAGGCAGACGGAATGAGAACCACAAGCTGGCGGCAAACTGATACGATAAAGGAGTGGCTTGGATTTCCTATTGCCTGGAAAACGGAAATGGAAATAATGCAGAATCCAGCAAGCATAAAGTTTATTGCAATAATACGCAGCGCAGGGATGCCTATCTGGAGCATTTGCTGCGATGCGTTAAAAAATCCAAGAAGAAGACCGGGAACAGCTTCAAACACGATAAAGCCGCATGCCATAACGGAAAGAGCAGTAAAAAGGGAAAGCTTTATAGTCTTTTTCACGCGGTCAGGGCGGCGCGCACCATAATTGTATGCGATAATCGGAACCATACCGCTATTAAGACCGAACACCGGCATAAATATAAAGCTCTGAAGCTTGAAGTATGCTCCAAAAACAGCTGTAGCTGTTGTGGTAAAGCTTATTAAAATACGGTTTAGGAAAAAGTTCATTACAGAGCCGACAGACTGCATAAGAATTGACGGAAAACCGACCTTATAAATGCGGCGCGCAACCTCTGTATCCCAGCGAATAAAGCGGAAGGAAAGGTTGATTTCGCGGTTTACCTTGATGTTAATGATTATTGCGACTATTGCTGCGATAATCTGACCTGAAACAGTAGCAATTGCCGCACCTGCAACACCGAGCTTTGGAAATCCAAGCAGACCGAAAATGAGTATCGGGTCAAGAATTATGTTGATAACAGCTCCGATAAGCTGAGTTATCATGGCAAGAGTAGTTTTACCGGTAGATTGCAAAAGACGTTCAAAACAAAACTGTGAAAATATTCCTATTGAAAAAATAAGGCATATTGAAGCATAGTCTACGCCATATTCGATAATTTCTGCAATGTCTGTCTGCAGGGCAAAAAACGGACGTGAAAAGATAGCACCTATAATTGCAAACAGAATTGCGGTTGCAATTGATAGAAAAATACCGGTATTTGCTGAACGGTCAACCATTTCTTGCCTCTTTTCCCCTAATGAACGCGAGAGAAGAGCATTTATGCCGACTGCCGTACCTCCGCCAAATGCTATCATAAGATTCTGAAGAGGAAAAGCCAGAGAAACTGCCGTAAGTGCGTTTTCCGATATGCGGGCAACAAAAATACTGTCAACAACGTTATAAAACGCCTGAACAAGCATTGAAATCATCATTGGTACTGCCATCCCGGCTAAAAGTCTGCCGATAGGCTGAGTACCCATTTTATTTTCGGGGAGCTGATTTGCGTTTTCCATTGAATTGTCCTTTCTGAAATCGCTGATTTCTCATAAATATATAACTATAATATTATATATGAAAAATAATATAAGGTCAAGTTTTTTACCACCATTTTAATTTTTTTACAACAATTATAGTGTTCCACGTGGAACACTACATGTTTCTACAAATTAACACAGATACAGTGTGGTATGATAATAACAAATAAAATACACAAAAAACCTACAAAAAAATGAAAACGGAGGAATTTACATATGAAAAAAGAAGATATTATAACGCGAAGAGAAAAAATAATATACCTGCCATTGGATAAGATTTCTCCAAACCGTGCACAGCCACGTCGCAGATTCAATACAGAAGAACTGCAGGAGCTTGCTTTAAGTATACGTGAAAATGGGGTGCTGCAACCGGTTACTGTACGCCTTGTAAACCGTGAGTATATTCTTGTTGCAGGTGAAAGAAGGCTTCGAGCATCACATATTGCAGGGTTGCGCGAAATTCCCTGCCTTGTAATTGAGGTAGATGATAAAAAGTCTGCTTCCCTTGCGCTGCTTGAGAATTTGCAAAGATCAGACCTCAGCTTTTTTGAAGAAGCGGAAGGAATGGCAAATCTTATGCGAGTGTGCGGATATACACAAGAGGATGTGGCAAAAAAATTAGGAAAATCTCAATCCGCTGTATCCAATAAACTGAGGCTCTTGAAGCTTGGAAGGGATATAATTCTGAAAATATCAGATGCGGGGCTGTGTGAACGCCACGCACGCGCGTTGCTGCGTCTTAATACGCGCGAAGAGCGCGTAACAGCGCTTAACTATATAATTGAAAATGAATTAAATGTATATAAGACGGATGAGTATATTGATTACCTTTTATCCGGTAAAAACAACAAAAGAAGAGAACTGCGTCGGGAAAGACAGAGATATGTAATAAAAGATGTGAGATTGTTCTATAATACCGTTGACCGTGCCGTGGACACGATGCGCCGTTCGGGAATTCGTGCTGATGTTGCAAAGAATGAAGATGATGTTTGCGTGAACTTAAACATAAAGATATTTAAGTAATGTTCCACGTGGAACATTTAAAAGATTGTTATTGCACTTTGCTTTGCAAAGTGCTATAATATTATTATCGTCAACCAGACTTTTACGCTGGTCTATGGAGGTGGAATGTATGGCAAAAATTATTGCAGTTGCAAATCAAAAGGGCGGTGTTGGAAAAACAACGACGTGTGTGAATCTTGCAGCAGCATTGCATATACTCAAAAAACGTGTGCTTCTTGTTGATATGGATCCACAGGGACATTCCAGCATCGGTTTTGGAGTGAACAAGCATGACAAGCTTCCTACAGCATATGATGTGATTGCAGATACAGCTTCTGCGGCAGAGGTTATAAGAAAAACACCTTACGGAGACTTACTTCCGGCAAGTACAAACCTTGCTGCGGCAGAGGTTGAGCTTGTTTCGATGGAAAAGCGACATTATGTTTTGCGTGATGCTTTAAATTCAGTTTTAGACAGATATGATTTTATAATAATCGACTGTCCCCCTGCCTTGGGTATGCTCACGATAAACTCGTTGTGTGCAGCAGATTCGGTAATTGTTCCGGTAGATTGTGGATTTTACGCGCTTGAAGGTCTTTCAGCATTGACAGGCACAATGGCAACTCTTAAAAAAAGCTTTAATCCTGAGCTTGATATCGAAGGTGTGCTTCTTACAATGTTTGATTCCCGTACAAATCTTTCTGTTCAGATTGCTCAGGAAATAAAGCGATTTTTCCCGAAAAAGGTATTTTCCGTAACTATTCCAAGAAACGTGCGCCTTGCGGAAGCTCCCAGCCACGGAAAACCGATTATGGAATATGACCGTCATTCGCGCGGAGCAGATTGCTATATGCGTCTTGCGGAAGAACTTATAGATAAAAATTCGGAGGGGGTAAAGGAAAATGGCTAAAAAAGGGCTTGGTAAAGGCTTTGACACAGCATTTAAGGGTCTTGACGTTTTCTTTTCAAATGAAGAAAACGCAGAAAACATATCCTCTGCACAAGAAGAGGATACTGGGAAAGGCTCACTTCTTATAAAACTTTCGGATATAGACCCCAACAAAAATCAGCCGAGAAAGCTATTTTTTGATGATTCTCTGGAAGAACTTGCGGAGTCAATACGTATCCACGGGATTCTTCAGCCTCTGGCACTTCGCAGAAGTGAAGGAGGAAGATATCAGATTATTGCCGGCGAACGCCGCTTCAGAGCGGCAAAGCGCGCGGGCCTTGAAGAAGTTCCGGCTGTGATTGTTGATGCGGATGACCGTGCTGTGGCAGAACTTGCGCTTATAGAAAACCTTCAGCGTGAGGATTTAAATCCCGTTGAAGAAGCAGAAGGGTTTCACGCGCTTATAGAAGAGTTTTCACTCACACAGGAACAGGCGGCAGAGCGGCTTGGAAAATCCCGTTCAAGCCTTACGAACGCGATGCGCATTCTTGCTCTCTCCCCTGAGGCTTTATCGCTTCTGCGTGAAGGCCGCATTGAGCGCGGACATGCAAAAGTAATTTTAGGTCTTTCTGATAAGAATAAGCAGACAGAAGCGGCAAATATTGTTGCTGAAAAAGGACTTAACGTGCGTCAGACAGAAGAACTGGTGCGTCGTATGAACCGTTCTCTTCTCGCACCGCCGGAAGAAACAGATATTATTGAGGTTGATTATGTTGCGTCTCTTGAACGCGACCTTACCAAAAGCCTGGGAAGACGTGTAAAGCTTTCACACGGCAAGAAAAAAGGCACGCTGTCTCTTGAATATTACGGTAATGATGACCTGGACCGTCTTATCAAGATACTTAGTAAAATTAAATAGGAGATTGCAGAGATGGACGAAAACAAAAAGAGTACAAAGCGCTTTCTCGTCATTTACAGCATTGCGATATTCGTTTTTGCGGTTGCGCTTATTCTTATTGCATCGCTTTCGCAGATGCGGATAAACCGTGAGGCAGACGAGATTAAGGCACGACTTACAAATGCAGAAATCCTTGCTGCTGACAAACAGACACGACTTGATGCTGTAATGACGGAAAACTCACGTCTGAATGAGCAGATAAAGAAGCTTGAAGCGGAAAAAGAAACACTTAAGGCAGAAAACCACACGCTTACTTCCGCAAAAGATACAGATGCAAAGCGTATTGCTGCGTATCAGAAGCTTGCAGAGATGATAAATTACAAGAGATTAGGAAAGAAGCGCTCACTTAAAAATGCTATAGAGGCCTTTGAGGCGGGGAAATATCCGGAATGCCTCAACGTTGCAGACCTTGAAATTTATAATTCCATAAAATAAAACACAAAGGAAAGTGAAAAGATATGTTAGATATTAAGGTAATAAGAGAAAACCCCGAGAAGGTCAAGGCTTCTCTTGCCCGCCGTTGTAAGGATTATGGCACAGAGGTTGACCGCGTGCTTGAGCTTGACGCTCGTCGCCGTGAAATAATCGGGAAAAGTGAGGCAATAAAGGCTTCGCAAAATGCAGAGTCAAAGAAGATTCCGATGCTTAAAAAGGCCGGAGAAGACACAACTGCTATTTTTGCAGAGCTTAAAAAGCTCGGAGATGAGGCAAAGGCTCTGGAGGCAGAGCTTCGTGAGGTAGAAAACGAGCTTAACGCTGCAATTCTTGTTATTCCGAATACTCCCAATGATTCCATCCCCGACGGTCCGGACTCGGACAGCAATGTCGAGGTAAGAAGAAACGGAACTCCGCGTGAATTTGACTTTACACCGAAAGCGCACTGGGATCTTGGTGAAGACCTCGGCATTCTTGACCCGACAACTGCCGCAAAGGTTACGGGAACGCGTTTCCATTTTTATAAGGGTGCGGGTGCTGCCTTAGAGCGCGCAGTTATAAACTTCTATCTCGATACGCACACAAGCCGGGGATATACCGAGGTTTTTCCACCGTTTATGGTAAACCGTGCATCAATGACAGGTACAGGTCAGCTTCCTAAGTTTGAGGAGGATGCATTCCACCTTGGTCGCGAGGATTACTTTCTCATCCCGACTGCAGAGGTTCCGGTAACAAACATGCACCGCGATGAGATTCTTGAAGGTGCAGACCTTCCAATTAAATACTGTGCATATTCTGCTTGTTTCCGTGCAGAAGCAGGAAGTGCAGGTCGTGATACACGCGGACTCATCCGCCAGCATCAGTTTAATAAGGTTGAGCTTGTTAAGTTTGCAAATCCGGAAAATTCATATGATGAGCTTGAAAAGCTTACTGCAGATGCAGAGTTTGTTCTTTCGTCTCTCGGGCTTCCCTACCGCGTTGTAACGCTTTGTGCAGGTGACCTTGGCTTCTCCTCTGCAAAGACATACGATGTTGAAGTATGGATGCCGTCATACGACAGGTACCTTGAAATTTCCTCTTGCTCAAACTTTGAGGATTATCAGGCACGGCGTGCATCAATCCGTTTCCGTCCGGAGCCGGGTGCAAAGCCGCAACTTGTTCACACATTGAACGGCTCGGGTGTTGCAATTGGAAGAACCGTTGCTGCAATCCTTGAAAATTATCAGAACGAAGACGGCTCTATTACCGTTCCCGAAGTCCTCCGTAAGTATATTGGAAAAGACGTCATTCGATAACAAATAGTAATATTTTAAATAAAAACAACGCTGCGTTTAAAAAGCAACGTTGTTTTGTATATTATTTAAAGCTTTTTATTCTTCATCGCCGTAAAGACGTTTTACTGCGTGGATAACGTCAAGACCGTATTCGCCGCAAACGGTAGGAGTTGTTTTTCCTTCGCGGAGAACATTGCAGACATCCTGAATTTGATATGTCATACCCGGGACGTACTCAAAATCTACTTGCTTAAAAATACCGTCAGAACCACAATATGAAATGCTATGTTGACTCGGAAGGCGGATTTCGCCCTTTGTAAGATAGAGGGCAACTGTGTCGCATCCGGCAGGGATATGCCCGATAAGATTCAGCGTGCCGGTAACGCCATTTGTCATCTTTACAAATGCCTGGCAGCTGTCCTCGCAGTCATAACCTTCGCGGATATGTACGTTTCCATGAATTTCCTCAATTTCAGAGTCTGTGAAGTATTTCATCTTATCAAGGCAGTGCGCGCCAAGATTCATCATGATACCGCCGCCGGACATCTTTTTGGTAAGAAACCATCTTGGACGATCATCGGAAAAGTAATTCATATTTCTTGTTTCGTGGAAGCTTACAAGCTCTCCAAGCTCTCCGGAATCAATAAGCTTTTTGGCATAGACATTAGAGGGCATATATCTCTGAAGATGACCTATCCAGAGCATAACGTTGTTTTTTTTGCAACAATCAATCATATTGCGACAATCTTCGCTGGAAATGCCCATCGGCTTTTCAAGAAAAACATTTACTCCGCGCTCTGCGCAGTAGCACGTTGCCTCTCCGTGAAGACCGTGCGGAAGAGTGATAATTGCAAAATCTATGTCGCCCTTCAGTTCATCAATCATCGCCTTATAATCCGTGTACGGCGCGGCTCCGGTAACATCGCAGACGTGCTTTAAATTCGCCTCTGAAAGGTCACAGGCAGCAATGATTGATGCGTCGTCAATCGTCTTAAACGCATGGATATGAGCGGAACTAATTTTTCCGCAGCCAATAAGTGCGGCTTTAATCATAATGAAAACAACCCCTTCTTCAAATAGGAAAAATTAACTAATTATATTTATTGTACCATAAACAAAAAATCCTTGCAACAAAAAAAGAGTATAAATGAGAAAATTTTGTTCAAGTGTTCTCTTTCCAAGCATCAAACTGCGGATTATATATGAAATTTGCGAAGGGTTTGAGATGGACATAAAAGAGTTTTTCGACCAACGGCTTTTTAACAGAGAAAATCTTATAGATTAAAATGTAAGAAGTGAGTTTGTTCAGAAGAATAAACTCACTTCTTAGCTTATATTTTTACTTCAATGCAAGGCTTGAATTAAGAAGGCTGGAGCTGTAGAGGAACAACACATCGCTGTTTTGGAAATCCACAAACGAGCCGACCATCCCGCTTTGGATATAACGTATATCAACAAGCGTTACCTTGCTGTAAGCAGGAATAAGAAGAGGAGCAAGGCTTGAGGCGTAAGAGTCGCGAAATATAACAAGCTCGCGGTTTTCTTTCGCGGCGGGGTTTTCTGCAACAAGCAAAGCGTTGTTGCCCGAGAGGAAAAGCTCATACGGGTCGCGCCCGTTTGCCTTTTCGAAGTTATACACATACGAGTTCTCAGGACGTCCCGCGTCGAAGCTCGTCACGGAAACATTGTTTAAAATGTCGTTTGTGAGATACTTTATAGTATCAGGCGTAACGTTCATTGCAGACTGACCCGCATACACACCGTAAAAAGGAATATTGAGGACATTTTCGGTGTACTCTACAGAAACATCTGCGCCCATTTCGGATGCAATATGCTCTGCTATGTCAACAATAGTCTCTTGCCGCCAGTGAGAATCTGTGCGGTAAAAATCATCAAGCGATAAAAAGGGAAAAATGTCAATGTATCTCATATAGGGAGTTTTTTTCTGCATATACGAGACAAGCGATGAGTAGTCAAGTTTTAACGTATCAATTAAAAAGTTTTTATCCGGAACGATTGAGAAATACACGTTTGTGTTTGCATCTCTAAGATACGTATCGTAAATAAACTGGAATCTCTCTGCCGCATGGTCGAGCATCGGTGTGTTTATTGGATAATCAAGCTTTGTGAGATGACCGTTTTTAACTATAACGCCGTTGTTATCCGAAAGGTTGAAAACATACTTTGAAGTATATGCCTTTACAGAGCGGAACACATCGCGGAACGGGAAAGCATCCGTAGCGTATTCTTCAAAGCCGTTCGCAAAATCGCCGGAAAAAATGCTTTCTGCTGAAAGCGCCGGCATAGGCGCAAGAACACGACGTTCACTTTCGGAAAAATCGTTTTTAGGGTAAAACCAAACAAAAAGAGTTAGAATCGTCAGAAGAAGTGCCGATGAAATCCATGTTATCTTATTTTTCATAGCAACCTCCTAAAAACTGAAATACAAAAATGGATTAAAAGAGCCGTCAACCAGATATGCAGTTATCAGAATGAAAAGAATGAACAGTACCGGCGCTTCAAGGAAAGAAAGGCGCTGACCAAAGCGCGTTTTCTCAATAAAAAGCTTTGTTGCCGGGGTAGCTCCGATAATTGCGACGGCAAAGAGAAGAGAATATGAGCGCAGATAATAGAAAAACTCTGCATTTGCAAGCGGATACTCCCCTGATCCGAACATCGCGCCTATATAAGCTGCTGCGTCCGGAAGAGTTTTTGCATCGAAAATAACAAAGCTTATAAGGACAAAAAGAGAGACGTATATATGAGCAATTGCACGGCTTTTTTCAATATATCTTCCAAGAAATAGCTTTTCGGCAAGAAGTAGCACAGCAAAATAAAGTCCCCAAACTGCAAAGGTCCACTCAGCACCGTGCCAAAAGCCTGTAAGGCACCACACAACGAGGATGTTGAAAACAAATCGACCTTTTCTCACGCGGTTACCGCCGAGCGGGATATATACATAATCACGGAACCACGAGCCGAGCGATATATGCCAGCGGCGCCAGAATTCTGAGATGCTTTTTGAAATAAACGGATAGTTGAAGTTTTCCATAAATTTAAAGCCAAATATCCGCCCGAGACCTATAGCCATATCGGAATAGCCGGAGAAATCAAAGTATACGTGAAGGGTAAAGGCAATTGCGTACATCCAGAAAAACGCAACGGATTTATCCTGCGATGCATAAAAAATTTTAACAAGCTCTCCAAGCTGGTTTGCTATAAGAATTTTCTTTGAAAGACCGAGGATAAGGCGGCGCGCCCCGTATGACAAATCTTCAGAGGTGCTTGCCCGCTCACGCAGTGAGCGCTCTACATCAATATATCGTACAATCGGTCCTGCGATAAGCTGTGGGAACATCGTTATATATGCTCCAAGGTCAATGAGGTTTCTTTGAGCCGGAACGTCCCCGCGGTACACATCAACGGTGTAGCTTAATATCTGAAAGGTATAGAAGCTTATGCCAATGGGAAGCGCGATGTTAAGCAGCGGGATTGACAGCCCCGTAGCAACATTTATATTACTGATAAAGAAATCGGCGTATTTAAAATACAGAAGCGACGAGAGAGAAGCTGCAACAGAAAGAAAAAGAAGCACGCGAGCGATAGCGCTTCCACGCCGTCTTTCAATTCCCAGCGCAAAAAAATAACCGCAAGCGATTGTGCCGAGCATCAGGAAAACGTATATTGGCTCCCCCCACGCATAAAAGACAAGGCTTGAAAGAAAGAGTGTTCTGTTCCGGAGCTTTTTCGGTGAGAGAAAGTACAGAAGCAGCACTGCGGGGAGAAAGTAATACAGGAAAGGTATGCTTGAAAAGAGCACGTAAAAACCTCCTTTAAACGGGAACAGAGATAGAACGGAAACACAGTGGGTGTGCCACGGAGTTGAGATATAGAAATGTCGCCTATAAAGCCAAGCTGGTATAAATTACAGCAAAATCACGGCAAAAGGCTTCGAGTGCCAAACAAAGTTTTGCCATTAGCAGAAGCCTTCGTGATGAGCGCTTAATTTATCCGCTGCTTTATCCAGCGACAAAGCGTGGGGGTTCAAAGGGGTTCGCAAGAGAACCCCTTTGAGGGAGTGACTTTATTCTTCAAAGGACTTCGGGCACATAAGGAAGAATACCTTATTGCCGCTTTTTTCAACAATTGTCTGCTCTGCTTCCGTGCAGATGTTCCAGCGCGGGTTTGCTGCACCTTTAAGCGTACTTACAAAAGCGTCTGCACCTGATGCATCGGAAAGCTCAAAAACATAACCTACAAACGGAATTGTGCCGATAGCCGGAGCGAACATATATCCGCTTGAAAATCCGCGGATTTCTGTGTTGTCAAAGCCTGTGAGAAGACCTTCCTCTACAGGAACAACGCCGCCCATGAACTGAATAGAACTGTGGGAGAGAACCGCGTTTGCAATCTCCTCTGCACTTTTGCCGGAGTTTGCGCGCCATACGGCAACGAGGGTTTCGCCTACAGTTGTACCGGAGGGCTGAGTGTTATTTTCCGGTGCAGGTGTTGGTGCAGGTGTTGGTGCAGGTGCGGGTTCTGCCGGCTGCGCCGGATTCTGGGCAGGCTTGCTCTGTTCAGGGTTCTTTGAGGGCTTCGAGGAGGTAACGGGTTTTTTCTCCTCTTCCGGTGCATTTTCGGGAGCTTTTTCTTCATTCTTTTCGGTGTCTTCTGTTTCTGCATCGGAAGCTTTGTCTTCTGCCGGCTTTCCGTTCACGTCATCTGTGTTTGCTGCGGGGAGATCTGTTGCAACATTTTCGTTTTCGGGGGAAACTTCGGGTTTTTCCTCTCCGCGGCACGCAGCAAGGGAGAGTGCGAGGGAAAGTGCGAGCAGGATAGCAAGTAATTTTTTCATTTCGATTTTCTCCTTATATATATTATGTAGTTACCTGTATAGGATACCTCAAAACGGATATTTTGTCAACTTAGGCAACCGTATATTAGACAAAGATGCAAGACAAAAAGTTTGCAATATTTAAAAAAATATGTTACTATATAAAAGAAAGTGAGGAATTTTTATGAAAAAAACAGCGATAACGGGCATAGTGCTTGCGCTTTGCATAAGCTTTGCATCGGCATCGGTGATAACGGCGCTGCCCACAATTATTCCGTTTGGTGGGGCACGCTTCATCGCGCCTGTTCTTATGTGCTCCGGACAGACTATTTCTCTTGCACAGCAGGTAAAACGGGAAGAGATAAAAAGCGAAGAGAAATATATACCTCGAGGGAATGTGGCATACGTTGTGCGCGCAAACCAGCGTCTTAATATAGAAACGGGAAAATACTACGGAGAGCTTACGCTTATCAATGAGACGGGACTTTTCGAGGTCAGCACCGTTGAAGACGTTGAAAACTATAACTTTATGCCTGTTTTTACAACGGAAAGAATTGGGAGGATTCCCGAATGGGAAGGCGAATTTATTCAGTTTGATATGAAGAAAACCGATAAAATACAGAAGCTTGAGCCGCGCCGCAGTGCGGTGAAGAATGCTTTTGACGGTGAGGATGGATTTTACCGTGTGAATGTTTCTTCGGAAAGAAACGGTGTTTTGTATTTCTACAATACGGCAAGTGATGTCGATGTTTCGGCAGAGCCGGTCCAGAGCCTAAGCTATAGTAAAAAAGGACATGAGGTGATTGCGATACATGGTGGTGAATATGCCGGAGAGGCTCTTTCTAAGGTGTCTTCTAAGTCAGGCATTCTTTCCGCAGGTGAAGGAAATGCTGTAATCCAGGTATACAAAGGCGAAATTATACGCGTTTTTTCATTTGCAGAATAGCCGGAGTATATATGTATGTGCATAATACCCAAAAAAATAAAGTTTTAAAATTTGCAAGTTTTAATAAAAAAACGGTGTTTTTGATTTGATAAAGTTGTAAAGATGGGCGGTGTCTGTTGTCTGCAGGCACCGCTGTTTACAATTTAGTAAAATACATTTGTATATTCGGTATAGTTGACCTTGTACAAAAGTAACAATAAAGGTTTGGTTAATTAGATAATTTACTTTTCCGGGTCAAAGTGGTATACTTTACTAGTAACATTGCAAGATGTGTTAAAATGTATAAAATTTTGGAGGTATATATACAATGTCCAGTGTAAAGCTTAATCATGTCTATAAGCGTTTCGATGGCGGCGTTACAGCTGTTTCTGATTTCTGCATAGACATCGCAGACAAAGAATTTGTTATCCTTGTTGGTCCGTCCGGCTGCGGAAAGTCCACAACTCTCCGTATGATCGCAGGTCTTGAAGAGATTTCTGAAGGTGAGCTCCTCATCGACGACGTTCTCTGCAACGATGTTGCTCCGAAGGACCGCGATATCGCGATGGTTTTCCAGAACTACGCTCTTTACCCGCATATGACTGTTTTTGATAACATGGCTTTCGGTCTTAAGCTCCGCAAGACTCCGAAGGATGAAATCAGGCGCCGCGTTGAAGAGGCAGCTAAAATTCTTGAGATTGACTATCTCCTCGACAGAAAGCCGAAGGCTCTCTCCGGCGGTCAGCGTCAGCGTGTTGCTCACGGTCGTGCTATCGTCCGTAACCCGAAGGTCTTCCTTCTTGTCGCGCCGCTTTCAAACCTCGATGCTAAGCTCCGTGCTTCCATGAGAACTGAGCTTAGTAAGCTTCATGAGCGTCTCCAGACAACCTTTATCTATGTTACCCACGACCAGGTTGAGGCTATGACAATGGGTACACGCATCGTTGTTATGAAGGACGGTCTCATCCAGCAGATTGCAGCTCCGCACGTTCTTTATGATACACCGGCTAACCTCTTTGTTGCTACATTCATCGGTTCCCCGGTTATGAACACATTCGAAGGTCACCTCGTCGACGAGAACAACAAGACATACGTCGTATTCGGCGATGCTAAGATTGAGCTTCCGGATTCCAAGGGCAGAAAGCCTGAGGTTATGTCCTACATCGGCAAGGATGTTATCGTTGGTGTACGTCCTGAGGCTCTCCATGATGAGGAAGTTTTCCTTAATCAGTATCCTGAAGCAACAATCGAAGCTAAGGTTGAGGTTGTTGAGCTTATGGGTCATGAGACATATCTCTACCTCAAGTGCCAGGGTCGCGACTTTATCGCTCGCGTTTCACCGCGCTCTACAGCTAAGGTTGGCGATACAATTAAGATTGCTATCGATACTCCGAAGATTCACATCTTTGACAAGGAGACAGAGCTTACAATTACCAACTAATACTAGAATAAAAATAGAGAAACCGGATTTTCGGTTTCTCTATTTTTTATTCTTGTAATTTATGCTTTTTCTATCTTGTCAAGCATATCGGAAAGAAGCTCACCGTTTTTATCTTCTATTCTGCCCTCGTCACAGAGAGAGGCAAGGGCGGGATCCATCGGGATCTGGCATACGGTAGAGATACCAAGTTCTGCTGCGTGCTCGTGTATACGGCTTTCACCGAAGATATAGTGGCGCTCCCCGCATTTTCCACATTCAAAATATGCCATATTCTCAATTATGCCGAGAACCGGAATGTTCATCATATCTGCCATTTTTACAGCTTTGTCAACAATCATTGTAACAAGCTCCTGAGGACTTGTAACGACAACAATTCCATCAATGGGGAGAGACTGGAAAACGGTGAGAGGCACGTCACCGGTTCCCGGAGGCATGTCGACAAACATAAAATCAACATCCGTCCAGATAACATCCGTCCAGAACTGCTTTACGGCATTTGCAATAACAGGACCGCGCCATACAACGGGGTCGGTATCGTTTTCAAGAACGAGATTTATGGACATTATCTGCGTTCCGCCACGTGTTATTGCAGGATTTAAGCCGTCATCGCTTCCTGTAAGGCTTTGCTGAACGCCAAAAACCTTGGGGATAGACGGACCAGTTATATCGCCGTCAAGAATTGCGGAGCGCTTTCCCCTCTTCTGCATTTCGGAAGCAAGCAGAGAGGTAACAAGTGATTTTCCCACGCCGCCTTTTCCGCTGACGACACCTATAACCTTACTTATTTTTGAGAGCTTGTTCGGCTCTGCGAGAAAGCTCGACTTTTCGGTGCGGTCTCCGCACTTTTTCGAGCATTTTGAGCAGTCATGGCTGCATTGTTCGCTCATAGTTTTTATACTTCCTTTCAAGATATTACAGCTTTGCCGATTTGGCGTAATTTATAAACTTCATTGCACAGCTTGACATATTGCGCTCCTTGCTCCAGACGAGAATTACCTTTGATTTTATTGGAACAGAGAGCGGAATGCTTACGATATTGGGGATTGTTTCGGCAATATCGCGGAACATAAATCCGCAGGCAAAGCCTGAAGAAATAAACTCCTTTATCATATAAAGCTGTGAGGACAAATGGACGATATTAGGCACAATTCCCGCAGCTGCAAATGCCGATGTTATGACGTCATACTGGATAAAACCCTTGTCAAAAAGAATAAGAGGCTCGCCGCGAAGGGAACGGATATCCACAGTCTTTTCACCTGCAAGGCGGTGTCCTTCCGGAACGCAGAAAACCGTTTCAACTTCGCCGATTTCAATTGATGAAAAGCGTGCATGGTCCACTACGTTTGTAGGGATAATCGCAAGATCAAGCGAGTCGTTTGCAAGTGAAGTGAGAAGGCTGTTTGCACCGAACTCGTGTGTAGATATATTTATTCCCGGCTCTATTGCGCGCAAACCGCGGTATAGCTTGGGGAGCTGGGAAATTCCCGTCATCGGTGGGATGCCTATGCGCAGCGTGTTGTTATCTGCGCTTTTATCCGACATAATTAACGCAATCCTCTCGGCGTGCTGCAAAAGCTCCTGTGCGTGGTGAAGAAGAAGCTCGCCTTCGCGTGTCAGCGTGAACCCCTTTTTCAGACGTTTGAAAAGAGTTACGCCAAACTCTGCTTCAAGTTCTTTTATTGCATTTGATATGGACGGCTGGGAGATGTGCAGTTCTTCAGACGCGCGTGTAATATTATTATACTTACATGCTGTGACAAAATACTGCAGCTGTAAAAGCTTCATTCGCTTTTCCTCCTTGTTTTTGGGTTATATATTATAGGTGCCTGCTTCAATTTCGCGTATCATATCCACGCGTGCGGCATGGCGTCCTCCCTCGGGGAGAGTATCGAGAAAAATATCGCAAAGCTCGATTGCAAGTCCTTCGCCTATAACGCGCGCGCCAAGGCATAGAACATTTGCATCGTTGTGCAGGCGCGTATATTTTGCGGAAAAATGCTCCGAGCAGACCGATGCACGCACGCCCGCTACTTTATTTGCAGCGATACTCATGCCTATGCCGGTTCCGCATACAAGGATGCCGAAATCTGCGCTCTTTTCGGAAACGCTTTTTGCAACCTTATATGCAAATTCGGGGTAATGGCTTGATTCGGAGTTATACGCTCCGACATCAACAGTCTCAATCCCGCGCTCATTTAAGTGCGTGATTATTTTTTCCTTCATTGCAAATCCTGCGCTGTCTGCGCCAAGTGCTACCTTCATTTTAATTTCCTTCTTTCTTTAATCTTTCAAGTCTTTCGCGTTCAGCTTGCGGAAGACGGATATACTCGGGTAAAAGCTCGCCGGCGGGAACACATTCCGCCGCTTCGCCAAGGGATGCAACGTATGCGGCACGTTGATATCTTATATGCTCCGGAGCAAGGGGATATTTCTTGCCGAGAGCTTCATAGCAGAGAAGTGCGCCGTCTCCGGTAAGAACAACATCTTCATATGAAGAAAGCTCCTCGGAAAGCTCGGATATCTTAATTGCACGGTCAGGACACAGGCGGGAAAGACCGCCGTCCTCTACGCGGAAAAGCGCGTTGTAAACCTGCCCGGCGCGGGCATCCATTACTGCACAGATAATTTTTCCGCATTCCTTTGCCCCGTATGCTGCACACTCAAGCGTAGATATGCCGCAACACGGAATATCCGCACCCATGGCAAGTCCCTTTACTGCCGCCATACCGATGCGAAGTCCGGTGAACGAGCCGGGACCGCGCGTTATTGCAAGCTTGTCAATATTAGAAAGGCAAAGACCGGTGCTTTTAAGCAGCCATTCCACCGATGGCATAACGGTAACGCTGTGGGTAAGACCGCAGTTTAAAAACACCTCTCCGAGGATTTTTCCGTCCTGGGCTATACAGACACTTGCCGCTTTAGCCGATGCCTCTATTGCAAGAATTTTCATTTGTAAAAACCTTCTTTACTTATGGTTATGATGCGTGAATTTTCGTCGTTCTCAACACGCTGGATATCGATGCGGTGCGAAAAAGCAACTTCATCCCCTGCGTTTTCAGACCACTCTATCATACAGATGCCGCCGCGCAAAAGGTAATCGTCAAAGCCTATTTCAAAAAGCTCGTCTGCGCTTTCAAGACGGTAAAGGTCAAAGTGAAACAGCGGAGGCGTTGTAAGGTATTCGTTCACTATTGTATATGTAGGGCTTGTAACCCTTCCCTTCTCCCCGAGACCACGAGCAAAGCCGCGGACAAACGCAGTTTTTCCCGCACCCATTTCACCGCGGAAGGCAACCACTGCACCACGCTTTAGCTCACGCGCGAGAAATTCACCTGCGTTTTCTGTCTGTGTTTCGCTGCGGCACAAAAACTTTATAGCGGTATCGTTTTTTTCAAGAACGGAAAATTTTCCGTTGTTTACATATTCGTATAAATTGTTCATTCTTCTCTTTCCTCGTCAAGCGTTGCAAAAAATGTTTCGAGATAAACTTTATGAACTGCGGTGATAATGGTGTTGCGCAGCATATTTTTTAGCTCGGTATTTCTGTTTTTTGTTCCGCTCATTTCAGGAACTGCGCGTCTTTCAAAAACACAGCGCAGAATGTTTTCGAACTCATGGCAGAAATATTCGTAAGCAACTTCTGCAGTATAGCTTTTTGTCTGAAGAGATATAAAAAGCTGGATGTTTTCAAGGCTGAGCACCGATTTTGCAACAGCTATAAATATGAGGTATGCAATCTGCTCGCGGTCATACTGCTTTTTGACAGGGTTTTTTATAAGTTTCCGCTTAACATAGTTGCTTATCATTGAGCTTGTTATTGTTATCCCCTCAAGAGGAGCCAGAATATTTGAAATGTATTTTGTCGTCTGCTCTAAAAACAGACCCACATCCGGGATTTCGCTAAATCCGGGCAGACGCAAGTTCTCGATTTTTGAAAGCATTTTATCCTTTTGTTCCATATCCTTACACCAGCTTCTCTTATGTCATATTATTTCACCGTCAGGTCCGGCTCTATCATTATCTGTTTTTTATAGCGGTGGTAATACGCAGATACAAGCTCAAGCTCCTCACCGGTGAAGCGTTGTTTTGCAAGGCGGTAAGCCGCAACGCGTTCCTCACGCGTTAATCCCCCTGAGATAAGCCCTGAAAGATACTTTATGTCTGCAGCTGAAAGATGTGAGGTGACAAGCTGCGCCATGGCTCGTTTGTCTTCGCGGGTTATGGAGTCCGATATCTTTTGCGTCATTTTATCAACGGCTTCTACCCTTTTCTCTTGTGCAGGCTTGTTTTCGTTTTTTGTTTCCTGCTTGACCTCATTTTTTGCCGGCTGCTTCTGCTCCTGTTTTACGGCTTGTTTTGTCTCATCATTTCCCAAGGGAGAGATATTCTCCTGTGCCTGCGTTGCGGGAGTATCGTTCCCGTGAGGATCCGATGTATCAGAGGAATCCTCGTCAGAAAGCGTTACCTCTGCCATCAGTTCAAGCTCTTCTACGGAGACATCTCCCGAATCAAGCATAGAGTTAAGCATTGTTTCAATCATCTTATCCTGAACAAAATTAAATGCAACGTTGTATGCAATATATCCTGCAGCACATAGGAAAACCGCGATGCAAAGGAGGATTATAACAACCTTTTTCCATTTTTTCATAATGATATACTCCTTAATTTACAGATTAATAACATTTACTTCTCTGTCATTTTCAAAGAAAGCTGCTTCGCGCTCATGGCACGAGAACAAGATTATCTGACGCTTTTTTGAAAGCTCTTTCAATAGCACAAGCGCACGAGACAGGCGTTCGTCATCAAAGTTTACAAATGCATCATCAAGCACTATCGGCGGGGAACTCTCTTCCGGAAGAATAAGCTCACACAGCGCAAGACGCAGTGAGAAATACAATTCATCAAGCGTGCCGCGAGAGAGGAAAAGTCCGTCACGTCGCGCACTTGCAATCCCCGTTGCAACATCCATATCAAAATCACGGTTGCGAATTCTTACAACCTCAAAGCTTCCGCCTGTTAGTGAGCAAAATATCTCTGCTGTACGCTTTTCAACCTCAGGTGAGAAGCGCTCGGAAAGCTCGGTTTCGGCTTCGCCGAGATATTTAATTGCAAGTGAAAAGGCATCAAACGAACGTGTAAGGTTTTTTTCTTTTCCCCGCATAACGTCAAGCTCGCTTTCTGCACGCGAGATATCAAAACCGAAAAGACGCTCGCGTAGTGCCGCAAGAGTAAGCTCAAGATTTTTTCTTACAGTAGCCTTTTCTTCTGCTGCAGATATAAGCTCTGCAAGAGAAAGCGCGGGGATTTCAGCTTCTGTATATTCTATCGTGTCATCGCTGTCCGGATGTGCGGAAGTTATCGCTTCCGCGCGTATGCGTGCCTCACGCAAGGCGGTGCAAGCAGTTTCGCGCTCTTCTGCCATTGCTTTCATAATATTTCCGCCCTCGTCAGCAGACGTGGCGTTTATTCCGAAGCGCAGAAGCATTTCCGTCACAGCCTTTTGCGAAAATTCAAGTTTTCCTGAAAGTTCACTCTGTGCTTCGCGCTTTTCCGTTACTTGACCTAGCGCATCATCCACGCGAGAAAGCGCGGTGCTGTAGGCTATCAGGGCTTGCTCTATTGTTTCGCTGTCTGCGCCGCCGTAACGGGAGATCATTTCATTGATGCATTCCCGCAGCTCACGCTTTCCGGCAGTAAGGATAAGTATACATCCGACCACTGCAAAGCAGAAGGAGGAAACAGCTCCGGCTGCTGAGACAGGAATATTCCCTGAGCGGCACATTGCAAAAGAACCGCCTGCAAGAAGAAACGCCGCACAAATCGAGAGAATACCTGCAGGAGAGAGCTTGCGCCTTCTGGATTTTTCAAGCCGCTCTGTATCTGTCGCGGCACGCTCACGTGCAAGCGCAAGGTTCATACCGCCGAATGCGTGGCTTCCGGAAATTTCTTTAAGAGCATTTTCGTATTCCAGCTGGTCGGTTTCAAGTGAAGCTTTTATCGCCTGTGCTGAAAGGTAGAGGCGATTAAGAGTTGCCACATCCGCAGAAAACAGTTCATAATCTGCTTTTGTGGGGTAATTATCGTATTTCCTAATTTTTTCCTCTGCTTCGCGCAGCTCTTCCTGCGCGCGGAGTGAGATAAGGCGTGCGCCTTTTTTCTCTTCCGCACGGGCAATTTCTATGGAGCGGAGAAGCTTTTTCTCTTCGCTTGTATACACCGCAAGGCTTTCTTCTGTCTGTGCAAGCTCATCCGCCGTGCTTTTGGCATATTCTATATCAGCTGTCTTTTTTGTTATTTCTTTTTCAAGGTCGCAGAGTGTACCGAGACCGCGCGGTGATCGTATGAGTCTCTGGCTCTTTTCTAAACGCAAAATAACCTCCCGGGCAGAAACGGTTTCCTCTCCGCTTGATGCAAGCGAAAGAATTTTCTTTTCGGTGTCTGCATCGCGGTCAACGTTAAGCTTCGCCTGACCGATGAATGCGCAGCGGTCATACACACCACGGGCGATACCGCAAAGCTCTTCTCCCGTGGGGGCACTTCCGCCCCTGGAGAGATTTTTTGCTTCAACCTTTGAAAAAACACCGCTTTTTCCGCTTGTGCGCTCGATGGAGATTTCATCGCCGCCCGAGAGCAGCGTGCATTTTCCGTACATCGGGTTTCCGTTCCACGGAAGATATCTTTCCTTGTCGGGTATGTATCCTGACTTCGCTTTTTCGCGGGTAGATATTCCGTAAAGCATAGCGCGGATAAACGCACCCCAGGTGGATTTTCCCGCCTCGTTGCGCCCGTGAACGATATTAAGACCGTCTTTCAGTGAAAGCTGTCTGTTGTCAAGCGACCCGAACGTCGCATACAGTTCTTTTATCCGCATAATATTTTCCTTGTTGAGTTTTTACTTTTTTCTCTCTGGCTGTGATGGCATCTGAAAACTTCAATAGCTTGCCCCGGAAGGGGGAAGCGGTCTTCTTTAAAAATGGTTACTTTTCTGTTTTTCCCTGCGATGCCATCTGTGTGAGATATGCATTTATAAAGCCGTCGATATCGCCGTCCATAACCGCGCCGATGTTTCCGTTTTCAAATCCGGTGCGGTGATCCTTTGCAAGAGTGTACGGCATAAAGACGTATGAACGGATCTGGCTTCCCCATTCAATAAGCTTCTGTTCGCCCTTAATATCCTCAATCTTCTCCAAGTTTTCGCGCTCTTTTATCTCGATAAGCTTTGATTTAAGCATACGCATTGCAACCTCACGGTTTTGGTGCTGGCTACGCTCGTTCTGGCACGCAACGACAATCCCGGTCGGGATATGCGTGATGCGGATTGCAGATTCCGTCTTGTTGACGTGCTGACCGCCTGCACCCGATGCGCGGTAGGTATCAACCTTAAGGTCTTCTGTGCGAACTTCAACCTCAACATCGTCTGTGATTTCGGGCATAACCTCAAGTGCGGCAAACGATGTGTGGCGGCGGCCGGACGAGTCAAACGGAGATATGCGCACAAGGCGGTGAACGCCCATTTCACTTTTTAGGTAGCCATAAGCATTCTCACCCTCGATAAGTATACTTGCGCTTTTAAGGCCTGCCTCATCGCCGTCGATATAGTCTAATATTTTATAAGTATAGCCGTGGCGCTCTGCCCAGTGGGTGTACATACGGTAAAGCATTTCTGCCCAGTCCTGCGCCTCGGTGCCGCCTGCTCCTGCCTGGAAGCTCATAATGGCGTTGTTTGCATCGTAGTCACCGGAAAGAAGTGTTTCGATTCTTGCATCGGCAAGCGCTTTTTCAAGAGAGGCAAGAAGCTCGCCGACTTCTTCTGCAGCTTCCTCGTCCTCTGCCTCTTCTGCAAGTTCAAACAGCGCACGGATATCCGCAAGGTCGGAAACAAAGCCGTCAAACTTTGCAAGCTTTTCCTTTATGCGGGAAATTCTTTTCAGAACAACTTGCGAGTTTTCAAGGTCGCTCCAGAAGCTCTCCGCTTCTGTCTGCTTTTCAAGGTCAGAGAGCTCATTTTTTATTCCGTCAATATCAAGTGCGCGCGAAAGCTCTTCAATCGGCGCGTCAAGTGCATTTATGCGAAGCTTGTATTCGTCAAGTATCAGCATGGTGTGGCAATTCTCCTTTTTGCATTCATACATAATATATTCTATCATATATAATATGAAACGTCAATTTTTAAAATTGAATATTTTCTGTATGCAACTTATATTTGCTGTGTCGCTCCGGAGTTTTGCCGCATAACAGCTCTCGAGAAAATGGAAACACGTAAAAACCTGTTTTTGCATAAAATTTGTCGTAACCGGCACTGTTTTGATGCCGACTGCATATGTAAAATTAACAAACCGACGCCTCGAGTGCTAAAACCGAACCATTTTTTGGAGCAACCGAAAAAAAGTAAAAGTTCAAAATTAACTGCAAATTTCGCGCAAATTCACCATTTTTGTTAAAAAATTATTACATTTTACAAAAAACATATTGACATATCGAAAAAAAGGAGTAAAATAAGATTAGCACTCGGCAAGAGAGAGTGCTAAAATATAAACAGACAGTGAGGTGACAGTGCTTGAGCCTTAGTGACAGAAAAAGGCGTATATTAAAAGCCATTATAGATGAGTACATTGAAAACGCCGAGCCTGTCGGCTCTAAGATAATTGCGGCGAGAGGAAGACTTGACGTTTCCCCTGCCACGATACGCAACGAGATGAGTGAGCTTGAAGAACTGGGGTATCTTGAACAGCCGCACATTTCGGCGGGAAGAGTTCCCTCTACGGCGGGTTATCGCCTTTATGTAAATGAGCTTATGCAACCGCAGCAGATAAGCGTTAGCGAGGCAGAGGCGATAAATCGCGCGTTGGGAAGCCGCATGCGTGAGCTTGAAAAGATGCTTCGTGAATTCGGATGTCTGGTCTCTCAGCTTACGAACTACACAACCTACACGCTTACAACGCATGCATCAAGCGAAACGGTGAAGAAGTTTGACGTGTTCCTTATTGAACCGAGAACAGCAATTGCCGTTGTGGTTACAAGCTCCGGCATTTTAAAGAACAAGCGCATAAAGCTTGCCTATCCGCCGTCTGAAAATGAGGTTTTCATCGCTACGCGTATACTAAATATGTATTTTACCGACAGAACACTTGATGAGATTTCTCTTTCTCTTATAAAGCGCGCCGCAGCAGAAGCCGGAGAGCTTGCTTCCCTTGTTACTGATGCTGCAGAGTTTGCCGGAGAGGTTCTGGACGAAACGCGCGAGGGTGATGTTTATCTTGACGGAATATCGCGTATTCTCAACCATCCCGAATACCGAGATCCGGAAAAAGCTCAGGAGCTTCTTACTTACCTTACCGACAAGCAGGGTATTATCCGCCACGCTCAGGAGCATTTTTCAGACGATGCCCTTCCCGGTCAGATTCGCTATTCGATAGGTACGGAAAACAACGATTTGCCCCTTAAAGATGCAGGAATTGTATACGGAACGTATGATTTAGGTAAAAATTTACAAGGTGTTATCGGTATTGTTGGTCCACGGCGTATGGATTACGCCAAGGTTGCCGCAAACCTTAACTATTTTATAAACGGCTTTAACAAGCTTCTGAAGGATTCATTCTTCACCGAATAGGAGGTAAACAGATAAATGACAGAAAATGAAAAGACAACGCTTGAGGAAGAAATGACGGAAACTGATGCCGAAAGCGAAGCTGTCAGCGCAGCAGAGGAAAAAGCAGAGCCGACTGAAATCGAAAAAGCAGAGGCGGCACTAAAGGAAGCAAATGACAAGTACCTTCGCCTTGCGGCAGAGTATGACAACTACAGAAAACGCACGGCAAAGGAAAAGGAAATGCTTTATAACGATTCCACGGCAGCGGCAGCCGGAGCATTTCTCGGCGTGTATGACAACCTTGAACGCGCGCTTGCCACCCCGTGTGCAGACGAAGGGTATAAAAAGGGCGTTGAGCTTATCTTCACGGAATTTTGCAATACGCTTTCAAAGCTGAAGGTCGAAATCCTTGATCCGGCGGGAGAAGCTTTTGACCCGAACTTCCACAATGCCGTAATGCACGAGGAAAACGAAGATTTGGGTGAAAACACCGTTTCTGAGGTGTTTCAGAAGGGCGCAAAGCTTGGAGACAGAGTGATAAGACCGGCGATGGTAAAGGTCGCAAATTAATTTATGTAAAACATATCATTTATATAATGGAGGAAAAAATTATGTCTAAAATCATTGGTATTGACTTAGGTACAACAAATTCCTGCGTTGCAGTTATGGAGGGTGGCGAAGCTACCGTAATTCCCAACGCAGAAGGTTCCAGAACAACAGCTTCTGTTGTTGCTTTCACAAAAGATGGTGAAAGACTTGTTGGTCCCGTTGCTAAAAGACAGGCAATCACAAACCCCGATAAAACTATTATCTCCATCAAAAGAGATATGGGTTCAAATTCAAAAGTTACAATCGACGGAAAAGATTATTCCCCACAGGAAATTTCCGCTATGATTCTTCAGAAATTAAAAGCTGATGCAGAAGCTTATCTTGGTGAAACAGTAACAGAGGCTGTTATCACAGTTCCTGCTTACTTCAGCGATGCTCAGCGTCAGGCTACAAAAGATGCAGGTAAAATTGCAGGTCTGGAAGTTAAGAGAATTATCAACGAGCCTACTGCAGCTGCTCTTGCATATGGTCTTGATAAAGATAACGAACAGAAAATTATGGTATACGACCTTGGCGGCGGTACATTCGACGTATCTATCTTAGAAATCGGCGACGGTGTATTTGAAGTTCTTGCTACATCAGGCAACAACAAACTCGGTGGTGACGACTTTGACCAGAAAATCATTGATTACCTCGTTGCAGAATTTAAAAAGAGCGAAGGCGTAGACCTTTCTATGGATAAAGTTGCTCTTCAGAGACTTAAAGAAGCAGCAGAAAAAGCAAAAATCGAACTTTCAGGTGTTACAACATCAAACATCAACCTTCCGTATATCACAGCAGATGCTACAGGTCCAAAACACATGGATATC
>JAZQSB010000048.1:0-6441 GCA_045629885.1 Eubacteriales bacterium
TGTGCATAAGCTGACCTCATAGTATTATATAAAAAGGTTGCTCTACAGTTATAGATAATTATATAGTTTTTTCTCTTGTAACGTCAAGCTGCAGGAGTGTACAATCGGGGTTATTTTGTCCGTTTTTTCAAAACTCAGGAAACTTTTTTCAAAAACCGCCGTATAGTGCAATATAAAAGAAGGAGGAGTTTTATTATGGCTATAAAAATCTATATTGACCAGGGGCACAATCCGCAGGGAGTAAATGCGGGGGCAGAAGGGTTCGGACTCCGCGAACAGGATATAACTTACGATGTGGGTATATATCTGCGGGATATTCTGTCGCAAGACCCCCGTTTTGAAGCGCGAGTTTCCCGTCCGACGGAGGATACAACGCTTGGCACGACTAATGCAGAAAGCCTTGCAGCAAGGGTAAATGATGCAAACAGCTGGGGGGCAGATTATTTTCTCAGTATTCACGTAAATGCAAATCCGAATCCTAATGTAAACGGAACTGAAATGTATATTTTCCGTTCGGGAGGTCAGGCTCAGGCACTTGCGGAGAATCTGCTTGATTCAATAACGGAACGTCTTGATACAAAACGCAATGGAGTGTTCGTCCGCCCGTCGCTGTATGTTCTGCGTCGGACTCAGATGCCGGCGGTGCTTCTCGAGCTTGCATATATAACAAATGAGGACGATGCTGAAAAGCTGGATGAGGACAGATATGAGTTTGCAGATGCGATATATCGGGGGCTTCTTTCTTATTTCGGATTCCAGAGCGCATAATTTTGATATCTTAACATAAAACACTGGAAATTTGAGCTTACATATGGTAAAATATTCTTTGTGAATGTAAAACTGCACGGAGGAAACAGCTATGCCAACGGTTTTTGAGAACATAGGTTTTAACATTGAAAATGAAGACGGCGCATACCGCCTTGCGGATTTTGTGCTTAATTCGGGAAGTATTCTTCCTGTAGAAAACGGAGCTTATGCCGTCTGGAGCGACAAAAGCGGAGCAGAGGTATGGGAAAGAGTGGCACTCGACCATGAAACCAAAAGCGTCCAGCTTCTCAATATTGACCCTCATTTTAACGGTTCGACTGTCTGGTCTCTCGAGCTTTCGCGTGAATTTTCCGCCGAGCGGGATGATATGCTTGACTGTAAGGCTTTTCTCAAAAATCCGGATAGCGAAAGCGGCATCTGCGCCCGCGTTATGGGAAGATATGCGGCAGAAAGCCTTGTGGCGGGCAAAGAGTATGAATTCCAGGTGTCTATGATTCCTCATTCAATCGCTTTTTTTGAAAACGAAGCTGATATGAGAAGTGCGCTTTCCGATGAATCTACCGTAATCGGTGCGCTTACACCTGTGGGTGTATATATGCGTATGATGCAGGTTGAGGGGGAAGAGTGTGCAACCGACATCCTTATGACGCGCGTCGCCGCAGAGATAAAGGGTGGAGATGTCCGCTTTATGATAGCGGATAAAACACCGATGGGTGAATTTCTGCATCTTATGCTTAAAACAGATATGGGCGAGCTTGATATTGCGGTAAGTCAGAATAATTACGAAACGAAAAATCTGCCGAAGCTGTGTGAAGGCGGTATGGTGGCTGTCGTAAGCGGAATTATATCAGCAAAGCTTATAAAGAGAGAAAAAGCAAATGATTGATATTTCGGTTTCAAAACTGAATAAATTCTACGGCGAACATCATGTTCTGAAGGATTTGTCATTTAACATTGAACAGGGAGAACGTGTCGGGCTTCTTGGTGATAACGGCAGCGGGAAAACAACGCTTTTTAAAATTCTCTCCGGTGAGCTTGATTATGATTCGGGAGAAATACTTATTCCTAAGGATCGCAGGGTTGCTGTTGTGTCCCAGATACCGGATTATCCCGCGGGAAGTACGGTAAACCAGGTGCTTTTAAGCGCGTTTTCGCGTCTTGCTGAAATTTCGGAAGAAATGCGAAGCTTAGAAAAAATGATGGAGATATACTCCGATGCCGATGTTCTCTCGCGTTATGATAAGCTGAGTGCGCGTTTTGAACACATGGGCGGGTACGATACCGAAACGGAAATTGCAAAAACCTGCAACGGTCTTGGAATACCTCCAGATATGCGCGAGCGCGTGTTTGAAACGCTTTCCGGCGGTGAAAAGACGCGAATCGTAATTGCCTGCGCTCTCTTGCAGGATCCGGATATATTGCTTCTTGACGAGCCTACAAACCATCTTGATATAGATGCTGTTGAATGGCTTGAAGGGTATCTGCCGGGCTTTCGAGGAACTGTCTTTATAATTTCACATGACAGATATTTTATAGATAAGTGCATCACCCGCGTGATTGAGCTTTCCGATGGTGTGGCAGAGTTTTACCCGGGAAATTACAGCTTTTATGTGAAAGAACGCGAAGCCCGTTATGAAGAACAGCTCAAAAGATATAAAGCCGAGCAGACACAGATTGAGCGTCTTGAGTTCACGGCAGAGAGAATGCACGGATGGGGGATGGGAAATAAAAAGCTTCAGGTTCGTGCCTTTGCAATCGAAAAGCGCATTGAGAGAATGAGAAAAACAGAAAAACCGAAGGAGATTCACCGCAATATAAATGTCGGGTTTAACTCCGCTGGCTTCTGGGGCGACAATGTATTAAAGCTTTCTGATGTTGAAAAAGCTTTTGATGAGAAAATGCTTTTCTGCGATATAAATCTCACGATGGAAAACGGCGATAGAATCGCTCTTGTAGGTGATAACGGAACGGGAAAAACAACTCTACTTGATATCATTGCAAAAAACACCGCGCCTGACCGCGGAAGCGTTACCTATAATCCGTCTGTAAAGGTGGCAATGCTGCCTCAGGTCATACGTTTTGCTGACGAAAACCGCACGATTCTTGATACGATGCTGTATGATATCGGCGTTTCAACGCAGACGGCAAGAAACAGGCTTGCTGCGTTCCAGTTTTTCGGTGATGAAGTGTTTGACTGTGTACGGACGCTTTCCGGCGGAGAACGAAGCCGCTTAAAGCTTTGTGAACTAATGGCGGCGGATATAAATCTCCTGCTTCTTGATGAGCCGACAAACCACCTTGATATCACATCGCGTGAATGGATAGAAGAGGCTGTAACTGATTTTGACGGTGCACTGCTCTTTGTTTCGCACGACAGATTTTTCATAAGTAAGTTTGCAAATCGGATATGGGAGCTTCGTGACGGTGTAATTTACGATTTCAAAGGAAGCTTTGATGAGTACAGACGCGAAAAGCAACTTAACGAGGAAGCTTTGCAGAAACAGAAAACTCCTGTTGAAAAAAAAGAAAAGTCAAAAGTAGCACCTAAGGTAAATAAGAAGCTTAACGATAAAAAAATCCGTGAAACCGAGCGCGAAATTGCAAAGCTGGAGGAAAGCATTGCTGAAAAAGGATGGGAGATAGAAGCATCATCAAGTGATTTTGAAGCACTTAACCGCCTGTACGGAGAAATGGAAGCACTGAATGCAGAGCTTGAAGAAAAAATGGCGTTGTGGGAAGCTTTGTATGAAGAAGGTGTTTAAATTTTCCTTTATATGTGTTATACTATAGTTTAAAGATAAAAAATGTGAGGTACGATATGTTAGAAAAACTTGCATTTCTTGAGGAAAAATTCAAGGAAATAGAAGAAAAACTTGCAGATCCCAATCTGTATAATGACCCTGCCGCAGCGGCAAAAATATCTAAGGAGCAAAAAGAGCTTACTCCGATTATTGAGTGCTACCGAACCTATCGTGCAACGGAACAGGAAATGCGCGATCTTCGTGAAATGCTTGACGGAAAGCTTGAACCGGATTTTCGCGAAATGGCACAGGAAGAGTTCACTGCGGCAAAGGAAAAGCTTGTAGAGCTTGAACATGAGCTAAAAATCCTTCTTCTCCCGACTGACCCGAACGACGATAAGAACGTTATCGTCGAAATCCGCGGCGGAGCGGGTGGTGAAGAGGCGGCTCTCTTTGCACATTCCCTTTACCGTATGTATTCTATGTATGCAGAGGCGCGTCGCTGGAGCATTGACGTTGTTTCTATAAACGAAACAGAGCTTGGCGGAATCAAGGAAATAAGCTTTGTTATCGAAGGTGCAGGAGCGTATTCAAGGCTTAAGTTTGAAAGCGGTGTTCACCGTGTACAGCGAGTTCCCGATACTGAATCTTCTGGACGTATCCACACGTCAACGGTAACTGTTGCGGTTCTTCCTGAGGCAGAAGAGGTTGAGGTTGAGCTTAATATGTCTGATGTTGACGTAGATACCTTCCGCGCTTCCGGTGCGGGCGGTCAGCACGTCAACAAAACCGAGTCTGCCATTCGTCTCACACACAGACCTACCGGAATTGTTGTTGAATGTCAGGATGAACGCAGTCAGCATAAGAACAAAGACCGCGCAATAAAAATTCTGCGCACAAAGCTTTATGATATCCAGATGCAGGAACAGGCATCCCAGATTGCGGCAGAAAGAAAAAGTCAGGTGGGCACGGGAGATAGAAGCGAACGTATACGCACTTACAACTATCCGCAGGGAAGAGTTACCGACCACCGCATATCGCTCACGCTTTATAAGCTTGAGCAGTTCCTAAACGGTGATCTTGATGAAATGATTGATGCAATTATTACTGCTGACCAGGCAGAAAAGCTCAAGGCATCCGAAAATGATTAAAGGAAGTTTTGCGGTATGACTACACAGCTTATAAAAGTGCGCGGACTTATAGAAAATTTCGACGATTTTGTCCGCGCGGGAAATTTGCTTAAAAACGGTGAGGTTGTTGCCATTCCAACGGAAACGGTCTACGGTCTTGCCGCAAGTGCATTTTCTCCTGATGCCGTGGGAAAAATATTTAAGGCCAAGGGAAGACCTCAGGATAATCCGCTTATTGTTCATATTTCAGATTTTGATGACCTTGCAAAAATTACTGAAGAAGTTCCGGAAACAGCCATCCGTCTTGCAGAAAATTTCTGGCCGGGGCCTCTTACAATGATTTTAAAGAAAAATGAGAAAATCCCGTTTGAAGTTACTGCGGGTCTTTCTACGGTTGCTGTGCGTTTCCCATCGCATAAGTATGCGCGCGCCGTTATTGAGGCGGCAGGTGTTCCTCTTGCAGCACCGTCGGCAAATCTCTCGGGAAAACCGAGTCCCACAAGTGCACAGCATGTTATGCGCGATCTTGCGGGGAAAATACCTATGATAATTGACGGCGGTGAGTGTGAAGTAGGTCTTGAATCCACAGTCATTGACCTTACGGGTGAAAAACCGATGCTTCTTCGCCCGGGTGCAGTAACGCTTTCCCAGCTTTGCAGCGTACTTGGCGAAGTTTTGGTCAACCCTAAAATATCTGAAGAAGTGGGTGACGGCGAAAAAGTTGTGTCTCCCGGGATGAAGTATAAGCACTATTCGCCGGAAGCTCCGGTTGTTATAGTAGACGGTGATGCGGAAAATTTTGTGCGCTATGTTATCACAAATGCAGAAGAAAAAAAGGTGGCAGTTCTTTGCTTTGATGAAGAAAAAGAACTGTTTTCAGACACCGGGATAAATGCAGTTTCTTACGGAAGCAAAAACGATCCCGGCTCTCTTGCTCACGGTCTTTTTTCGGCGTTGCGCATTCTTGATGAAATGTCACTTGATATAATTTATGCAAGAGAACCTGAAATAAGCGACGGCATGGAGCAAGCAGTTGTTAACCGCCTTGGTCGTGCTGCTGCATTTAACCGTATAACTGTATGAGGTGAATCTGATGCTTACAATAGGAATCACGGGGGGGAGCGGAAGCGGAAAGAGCACAGTATCAAAGCTCTTTTGCAAGCACGGTGTACACACAATTGATGCCGATTCTGTTTACCATAAGCTTTTAAACGAGTCTCAGGACATGATGCGCGAGCTTCGTGCACGCTTTCCGGAGGCTTGTGAGAAGGGAAAGCTTAACAGACGCACTCTCGCGTCAATTGTGTTTTCGGATGTTGAGGCGCTTACGGACCTGAACAGAATTGCACATAAGTTTGTAATAGCAGAAACCGAGCGTGAAATGGCACGTCTTTATGAGCGGAACACAGCGTATCTTTGCATTGATGCTATTGCGCTTTTCGAAAGCGGGCTTTCGGGAATATGTGATGTTACAATTGGCGTTACAGCATCAAGGAAGCTGCGGTGTGAGCGCATAATGTCGCGCGACGGTATAGACTCGATGGCAGCATCGGCAAGGATAAATGCTCAGCCGGCGGATAGCTTTTATGCAGAACGCTGTGATTATATGATTGAAAACAGCGGTGATATGGAAGTTGTTGAAAATGAAGTCGACAGAATTTTTAACATAATTACGAAAGGACCGGAGAAAGATAATGAATGATACAAAAAAGAAAGAGCTTGATGCTCTTCGTGAAAAGCTTATGTATAAAAATAAAAATGCGTTTACGGAAAATGTTGATCTTTGCGGCTCCGATGAGTTT
>JAZQSB010000049.1:0-8754 GCA_045629885.1 Eubacteriales bacterium
AATCACCGCTTTCAGGAAGATATGCAAGCGCAGAAATGCTTGAGCTTTTCTCTCCTGATGTAAAATTCAAAACATGGCGTAAGCTCTGGATTGCTCTTGCACGAGCAGAGATGAAGCTTGGTCTTCCGGTTACTCAGGAGCAGATTGACGAGCTTGAGCGCAACCGCGACAACATAAATTATGAAGATGCAGAAAAGCGTGAAAAGGAAGTACGTCACGATGTTATGTCCCATGTTTATGCATACGGACTTCAGTGCCCGAATGCAAAGGGGATAATCCACCTCGGCGCGACAAGCTGCTACGTTGGTGACAACACAGACCTTATCATAATGCGTGATGCCTTAAAGCTTATCAGACAGCGTCTTGTCAGCGTTATTTCTGCACTTTCAAAGTTTGCAGATGAGTATAAGGATATGCCGACACTCGGCTTTACACATTATCAGCCGGCACAGCTCACAACTGTAGGTAAGCGTGCGACGCTCTGGATTAACGAGCTTCTTTACGACCTTTCTGAGCTTGAGTTCCGCATTGATGCAATGCGCCTTCTCGGTTCAAAGGGAACAACCGGCACGCAGGCAAGCTTTATGGAGCTTTTTGACGGTGATGAAGAAAAAATCAAAAAGATGGAAGAATATATTGCTGAGGAGCTTGGTTTTGACGGCGTAATTCCGGTTTCAGGACAGACGTATTCGAGAAAAATTGACTCTATGGCACTTGCAACTCTCTCGGGAATTGCGCAGAGTGCATGCAAGTTTGCAACAGACCTCCGTCTTCTATCCAACCTCAAGGAGATGGAAGAACCGTTTGAAAAGAAGCAGATCGGTTCATCCGCAATGCCGTATAAGAGAAACCCGATGCGGTCTGAGCGTATATGCGCGCTTTCAAAGTTTGTTATCGCAACGGCTCAGAATCCGGCACTTACCGCTGCAACGCAGTGGTTTGAAAGAACGCTTGACGACTCTGCAAACAAGCGTCTTGCTGTTTCCGAGGCGTTCCTTGCAACGGATGCAATTCTTTCAATTTACTTAAACATTGCTTCGGGCTTCGTTGTTTATCCGAAGGTAATTCGCCGCCGTGTTATGGAGGAACTTCCGTTTATGGCGTCGGAGAACATAATGATGGATGCCGTAAAGCGTGGAGGGGACCGTCAGGAGCTTCACGAGCTTATCAGAACCCACTCTCTTGCAGCAGGCAAGCGTGTTAAGGAAGACGGCGAGTCAAACGACCTTATTGACCGTATTGCCGCAGACTCGGCATTCGGCATGACAAAGGAAGAAATTGTAAAGAACCTTGACCCGAAAAACTACACCGGCAGAAGCGCTTCGCAGGTTACGGAATTCCTGCGTGACTTCGTATATCCGGCAATAGAAAAGTACAGCTCGGAAATCGAGACTGAAGCGGAGCTTAAAGTTTAAGGAAACCGGATTTTTCTATTGACTAAATTAGTTTAAAATTATATAATACTTATTGTGCGCAAAATGTAAAATTATGGTTTAAAAGGTTTTGTGCAAAAAGAGGAGGTTATACAAATGAAAAAAGGCATACTTTGGTTTGTCGCTGTTGTTGCTGTTATCGCAGTGTTTATTGCAACCACAATAAGCGGTCTTAACCTTGGCGTTGTCGAAATCCCCGCTGCAGCAGACGGTATCCGTCTCGGCCTTGACCTTCAGGGCGGCGCGATGATTACCTTTGAGGCACGCACAGAGGATGGTTCTGTTCCGTCCAAGGCAGATATGGAAATTGCAAAGACTGTTCTTCGCAAGCGTCTTGATGCTGCAAAATACACAGAAGGCACTGTTACCGCTGCAGGCGATACCCGTCTCACGGTTGAGATTCCGTCCGTAACAGATCCGGAAGAAGCCGTTGCGCTTCTCGGAAAAACTGCTGTTCTTGAGTTTCGAGATGCTGATGGAAACGTCATTATTTCCGGTAACGAAGTAAAGAGCGCGGAATCCGTTTACGGTCAGGTTTCCGAAAACGGTGCGAACCAGCACCATGTTGTTCTTTCTCTTACAAGTGAGGGAAGACAGAAGTTTACTCAGGCAACAAAGACTGCGGCTTCCAAGGCATCCGAGGAAAAGAACTATATTGACATTTATCTTGATGAAACTCTCCAGAGCCGTCCGTTTGTCGATGCTTCTTATGCATCAACGGGTATCAACTCCGAAGAGGTTGTTATAACAATTGGCAGTGAGGACAGCTTAAATCCTGCCGGCGGTGAAGAGTCCAAAACTCTTGCAAACATCATTAACTCCGGTCGTCTCCCGTTTGCGCTTGAGGAGATTGAGCTTCGTTCTGTTGGTCCTACTCTCGGTGAAAAAGCACTTGAGACAAGTCTTTTTGCAGGCCTTATCGGTCTTCTTCTCGTTATGCTTTTTATGATTCTTATCTACCGTCTCCCGGGCGTTGTTGCAAGTATCTCTCTTGCTTTCTACACGGCACTTCTGGTTGTGGTTATGTCACTTCTCAAAGTCAACCTTTCTCTCCCGGGTATTGCAGGTATTATCCTTTCAATCGGTATGGCGGTTGACGCAAACGTCATCATCTATGAGAGAATCAAAGAGGAACTCCGCGTCGGTAAAACGCTCAAGGCATCCATTGATGCAGGCTTTAAGCGTGCGTTTACTGCAATTTTAGACTCCAACGTAACAACCCTTATCGCAGCTGTTGTTCTTTACTGCTTCGGTATGGGTACCATCCGCGGTTTTGCAGTTACGCTCGGTCTCGGTGTTGTAATCTCAATGTTTACGGTGCTTGTTGTTTCACGCTTCCTGCTTTATCGCCTTGTCGATATGAACATCAAGTCACTTAAGGCATACGGCGCATAAGGAGGAAAAAGATATGTTTAATAAAATGGAAAACAAGTTAAATATTATAAACAAGTCTAATGTATTCTTTCTTATCAGCGTTATCTTCGCTCTCATTGGTCTTGTTTCACTCATCATTCTTCCGTTCGGCGTAAATCTTTTCAATCTTGATATCGACTTTGCCGGCGGTACCGCGATGACCTATAATATGCACAAGCAGCTTGACAAAGCAGAGCTTGACAACATTACGGCTATTGTTCAAAAAGCAACCGGCGCAGAAATTTCCTCGGCTCAGAAGTCCGGTGACGGCGACGAGCAGGTTGTTCTCAAAACGGCTACGCTCTCTTCTGAACAGCGTGATGCAGCCTTTAACGCACTCCGTGAAGCTTACGGTCTCCACGACGGTACCGAGAAGGTTGCCGAGGGGGAGACGGCTCATACCGATGTTATCTCTGTTGACAACGTTGATCCGGTAATGGGTAATGACCTCCGCAACTCCGCGATAAAAGCGGCATTCCTTGCAATTCTCTTCATGCTTATCTACATTGCAATCCGTTTTGATGTTCGTTCGGGGCTTGCAGCAATTGTTGCGCTTGCACACGATGTTCTCGTTGTTATCAGCGCATACGTTATTTTCAGAATCCCGCTCAACCTCACATTCATTGCTGTTATTCTTACGATTTTAGGTTACTCTATCAACGCAACAATCGTTATCTTTGACCGCATCCGTGAGAACAGAAAGCTTATTAAGAAGACAAGCTTTGCTGATATCGTAAACAAGAGCATCTGGCAGAGCGCTACAAGAAGTATAAACACTACGGTAACAACGCTTCTTTCAATCGCGATGATTGCTATTTTCGGCGTAACTTCAATCCGCAACTTTGCAATTCCGCTTGTTGTAGGTATTGTTGCAGGTTTTTACTCTTCAATGTTCATTTCCGGCGCAGTGTGGGTAAAGCTTACCAAGAATTCACACAAAGCATAAAATTTCAAAGAAATAATGAAGTCGCAAGGTTTAAAAAACTTTGCGACTTCTTGCTTATTATAAGGGCGAACGGTAAATTTAAAAAATGGTTTTAATTTGCTTGAAAAAATCATAACAATGTTGTATACTATTATATTATAAGATATTATGCTAAGGAACGAGGAATAAATATGTCAGGACATTCCAAATGGAAAAATATTCTTCATAAGAAGGAAAAAACAGATGCCCAAAGGGCAAAGATATTCACAAAAATCGGAAGGGAAATGGCTGTAGCTGTTAAGGAAGGCGGTCCGGATCCCGCAAGCAACTCGAAGCTTGCTGCCTGCCTTGCAAAGGCAAAAGCAAATAACGTTCCCAACGATAACATAAAGCGCATTATCGAGCGGGCTTCCGGTGCCGATGGCGCAAACTATGAGACCATTGTATACGAAGGCTACGGACCGTGCGGCGTTGCCGTTATTGTTGAAACAATGACTGACAACCGCAACCGTACCGCTTCCGAGGTTCGCCATTATTTCGATAAATACGGCGGAAATCTCGGTGCAACAGGCTGTGTCGGCTGGCAGTTTGACAACAAGGGTATTGTTGTTATTGAGCGCTCGGGTGCAGATGAGGATGACGTTATGTTGGCGTGCCTTGATGCAGGTGCTGATGATGTTGAGGTATCAGAAGAGGTTGTTGAGGTGTATTGCGACCCAACGGCTGTCGTTGAAGTCAGCGGTGCTCTTGAAGCGGCGGGATATACTGTCGTCTCTGCAGAGGCTGAGATGGTTCCGCAGACGTACACAAAGCTTGAAAACGAAGATGATATCAAGAATATGCAGAAGCATCTTGATATGCTTGAAGATAACGATGACGTCCAGAACGTCTATCACAACTGGGAAGAGGAAGAATAAGTATTTATTTCTCCCGAAAGAAAGGGGACTTAAGATATGTCCAAGATTATTCTCAGCGCGGACCGAACCTGCGATATAGGTCCGGAACTTCAGGAAAAGTATTCCGTAAATCTTATTTCGTATTCTATTACGCTAAATGACAAAAAATATATGGACAGCGTTGATGTTTTTCCGGATGACCTTTATGCGGCATTCCGAAAGGACGGTACGCTTCCCAAAACCTCTGCGATAAACCCGCAGGAGTATATTGAATATTTCAAAAAATGGACGGATGAGGGGTATGAGGTTATCCACATTACGCTTTCTTCTTCGGTAACAAGCAGCTACCAGTCGTGCGTTCTTGCGGCGGCAGAGCTTTCTGGTGTTTATGTTATCGACTCGCGCAATGTATCAAGTGCAATAGCGCTTCTTGTTGCTGAGGCGGGAGAAAGAATAGCAAAGGGGCTTTCGGCAGAGCAGATTGTTGAAGAGGTTTCGGCTTTACGCACAAAGAGCCATTGCAGCTTTGTGCTGGAAACGCTTGAGTTTATGAAGGCTGGTGGCAGATGCTCCGGTGTTGCGGCACTCGCGGCGGGTATGCTTGGTCTTAAAGTTTGCATTGAAGTTGATAACGAAACAGGCGAGCTTCACGCTGCGAAAAAGTACCGTGGAAATATGGACAGAGTTCTCTCACAGTATGTTTCCGAGCAGCTTGAAAAATATCCAAACATAAATCCGGAGCGTATGTATATTACCCATTCTGGTGTACCGGAGGATAGACTTGCTGCTGTCAAAAAGCAGGTCGAAGAAACCGGCATTTTCAAGGAAATATATATCAGCCGTGCAAGCTGCACTATTTCCACCCACTGCGGTCCCGGCACCCTCGGCGTTCTCTTTATGGAAAAATAAATACAAAACAGAAACCACGCTTAAACCGAATCAAAAAGGTTTAAGCGTGGTCTTTTGTGGAATGGTATGGGAGACATCTCACATCTCTCTGTTTTCTATGGCGTTGATACCGTAACGTACAGCAAGGAGAATTTTTTCTCTTTCTTCCTCGTCTGTGCTTCCGTCAAGGAGTGCTTTCATTTTTGCGAGGAAAACACCGCGGAGAGTGTCCTCGCCGAGACTTTCCCAGATATCACGCGGCGGGACGGTTTTGTCCGTTATTTCAAGCTCTGCATATTTGCGAGAAAGCTTGTTATAAATCGCATCGACATCAGGCGTTTCGCATTCTCCAGTAAGAGTAAGCCGAAGGTGAACACGTCCGACAGGAGAGGGAAGAGCGTTTTCGATGTCGGCAGAGTCTGCGAGATTAAGTGATATTTCCTGATAACTTACATCTGAAACTGAGTGGCGATTAAGTGTAACATTGCCGTTTTCTATCGTGACAATATAAAAACCGCTGTCGTAACATTCACCAAAGTCATGTGCTTCAAGGCAACCGCAGTATGCATAATGTGTTCTGCCGGACTTTAAAACCCCTGTCGGTTTGTGGATATGAGCCAGGGCAAGATAATCCGCCCCACTTGCGGCAATTTCATCAGCAGATACGGGACTGTAACCGTCGGTATACAGATTTGAGTGCAGAGCTAAAATGTCGGTGTACCCATCATCCGGTACACTGAATCCTTCGAGAATCCGCCCGTCGTAAACCTCGCTTGAGTATGCCGCCCCCCATATACGTGCATTTTTCTCCGGAAGCTCGATGAACGACAGGCTTTCTTCTGCAAAGATATGTACGTTATCGGGGAACTTGAGCGTTCTGTAGGGGGAATCCGGCGTGTATGGGTCATGATTGCCGGGTGTGATAAAAACAGGCATTTTTGCGCGCTTTAAATCCCGTAGAAAGCTTTCTGCTGTTTCAGGGCGAATAGGATATGCGTCAAAAATGTCTCCGGCGAGAAGAATGGCATCAACATTTTCTGTATTTGCAATATCAATCACTTTTGAGAAAAGCTCGCGCGATTCGCAACGGCGCGCCTTTGCCTCGTCCGGAGAAAGGGAAGTGAACGCACTGTCTAAATGTATATCACCGGTGTGGAGAATTTTAAGCATAGTTTATCTATCCTTTCAAAACAGTGTTTATGCGCTGGATGGAGATGCATTTCCCGTTGTCGTCGATATCAAAGCACGCACCGTTTATCATTGCAATACCCTCGGCTTCTGCAAAACGCTCAGGAACGGAGCCAAGGAAGGTCTTAAGCGATGTTTCGGGAGAACAACCTATAACGGAACTGTATGGGCCGGTCATTCCAAGGTCGCATATAAAGCCCGTGCCGCCGGGAAGAATTTTCTCGTCTGCTGTCTGGACGTGAGTGTGAGTACCCCATACAGCGGAAAGCCGCCCGTCGGCGTAAAAGCCGAACGCTTGTTTTTCGCTTGTTGCCTCAGCGTGAAAATCGCATACGGCAAAGTCGTATTTTCCTGCACAGACGGAAAGAATTTTGTCAAGCGCAAAAAAAGGATTGTCCGCGCCTGTCTGCATTCCGCACCGCCCGATAAGGTTTATAACAAGGGCGCGGCGACCAAATGCATCAAAAATACCGTAGCCACATCCGGGCGCATCACCGGGAACATTGTGAGGACGGAGTAGCGTTGGTTCATTTTCGATATACGGCGCAATGCGGTTTTTGCCCCACATATGGTTGCCGAGCGTAATTACATCTGCACCCGCGCGAAAAAGCATATCCGCGCTTTCCGGTGTAAGCCCAACCATATCTGCATTTTCTCCGTTTACCACGCAGAAGTGTGCGTTATATTCCTTTTTCAATGCGTTTAAGTTAGCTTTTATGGCGTGTACTCCGCTTTTGCCGACAACATCGCCTATTGCAAGAATTTTCAATGAGGTTACCTCTTTCTAAAAAATAAGTGGTGTAATCTATATAATAATTGTACCACAATTATCTGGATTACACCACAGTATTTTTAAATTTTATTTTGCGTAGTCGATAGCGCGTGTTTCACGAATAAGGTGAACCTTTATCTGACCGGGATATTCAAGGTCATTCTCTATCTTCTTTGCAAGCTCGCGGGAGAGGAGAATGAGCTCATCGTCATTAACCTCATCCGGCTTTACAATTATGCGTACCTCTCGCCCTGCCTGGATTGCGTAGGAGCTTTCAACACCCTTGAAGCTTGTTGCGATTTCTTCAAGCTTTTCAAGACGCTTGATGTAGTTCTCAAGGTTTTCACGGCGTGCACCCGGACGTGCAGCGCTGATAGCATCTGCAGCCTGAACGATGCATGCGATAACCGTTCTCGGTTCAACATCGCCGTGGTGCGCCTGAATTGCGTGTATAATCTCTTCGCTTTCTTTATACTTTTTAGCAAGGTCAACACCGATTGATACGTGTGAGCCTTCAACCTCGTGGTCAACGCTCTTTCCGAGGTCGTGGAGAAGACCTGCGCGCTTTGCGAGCATAACGTCAACTCCAAGCTCTGCCGCGAGAAGACCTGCGATATGAGCAACCTCGATGGAATGCTTGAGAACATTCTGTCCGTAGCTTGTGCGGAAACGGAGACGACCAAGAAGCTTTACAATTTCAGGATTTAAGCCGTGAACGCCGGTATCAAATGTTGCGCGCTCGCCTTCCTGCTTGATTACGTGGTCAACATCGCGACGTGCTTTTTCAACCATCTCCTCGATTCTTGCGGGATGGATTCGTCCGTCGGAGATGAGCTTCTCAAGAGAAAGACGCGCAACCTCGCGGCGGATCGGGTCAAAGCTTGAAAGCGTGATTGCCTCGGGTGTATCATCAATGATAAGGTCAACACCCGTAAGGGTTTCAAGAGTTCTGATGTTGCGACCTTCGCGACCAATAATGCGTCCTTTCATTTCATCATTCGGAAGCGGGACAACGGAAACTGTTGCTTCAGCAACGTGGTCTGCCGCGCACTTCTGAATGGCGAGGGAGATAAGGTGACGTGCCTTTTCGTCTGCCTCATCCTTAAACTGTGCCTCCAAATCCTTAAGACGGACGGCATAGTCGTGGCGAACCTCGGATTCAAGGTTTTGGATGAGAAATTGCTTTGCTTCTTCGACTGTGTAGCCGGAAATTTTTTCGAGCATTTCAAGCTGACTGCG
>JAZQSB010000050.1:0-7517 GCA_045629885.1 Eubacteriales bacterium
ATTTGAATTACGGAAGTTTTTGTTATGATAAGAATAGGTAATTTAAAGCTCTCTCTTGATGAGAAGGAGACGCTTCTCACAAAGCGCGCGGCTCGTGCGCTGGGCATTGCCCCAGGGGAGATACAAAAGCTTGATATTGTAAAAAAAGCCGTGGATGCCAGAGACAGAAAAAGCATCTGTTTTGTATATTCCGTGGATGTTTCAGTGCGCGGTGATGAGAAGAAAATCCTCTCCCGCGTAAAGCGCGGAGATATAACGCTTCTTCCGTGCGTGGAAAAGATTAAGGTAGCGGAACCTCTTCTTCCGAAGCGCCGTCCGCTTGTTGTCGGCGCGGGACCCGCGGGACTCTTCTGCGCTCTTACGCTTGCACGGCACGGCGCGCGTCCTATACTTATAGAACGTGGAGAAAGCGTGGAAGAGCGCGCAAAATCTGTATCGCGTTTTTTTGAGAGCGGAGCACTCAACACATCCTCAAACGTGCAGTTCGGCGAGGGCGGCGCGGGAACGTTTTCCGACGGTAAGCTCAATTCCGGCACGCACGATGCGCGCCGTTTTGAGGTTTTCCGCACCTTTGTACAACACGGCGCACCGCCGGAGATTATGTATATAAGAAACCCGCATATCGGCTCGGACAAGCTGCCGGGCGTTGTTTCGGGGATCCGTGAGAAGATAAAAGAGCTGGGCGGAGAGGTTTATTTTAACTGTACGCTCAGTGAAATAAGAACAAAGGGCGGATGCGTATGTGAGGCGGTGTGCAAAACCCCGTCTGCTGAGATATCCTTTGAAACAGACGATATCATTCTTGCAGTAGGTCATTCTGCGCGCGATGTCTTTTCTGCTCTTCTTGATATGGGTGTAACATTGGAGCAAAAGCCGTTTTCGATGGGTGTGAGAATAGAGCATCTGCGCCGTGATATAGACGTATGCCGTTACGGAGATTTTGCCGGACATCCCGCGCTGGGCGCGGCAGATTACAAGCTTTCAAACCGATATCCAAACGGTCGCGCGGTATACACCTTCTGTATGTGTCCGGGCGGTGAGGTTATAAATGCATCGAGCGAAGAGGGTGGCGTTGTCACAAACGGTATGAGCCTTTATGCCAGAAACCTTGAAAACTCAAACAGCGCAATGCTCGTAAACGTTATGCCGGAGGATTTCGGCGGGCTGTCTCCTCTTGCGGGAGTGGAGCTTCAGCGCAGTATTGAACGTGCGGCATTTTATCTCGGCGGCGAGGAATACTATGCCCCCGCACAGACGGTTGAGGGATTTCTCACAGGGCGCAAAACGGGGTTTGGCAAAATCGTGCCATCGTTTCGTCCGGGCGTGCGCGAATGTGATATATCCGCGCTGTTTACAGATTATATAAACGAAACTCTTCGCGCAGGGCTTTCCGGTTTTTCACGTCTTGTCCGCGCGTTTGCCGACGGCGAGGCAGTGATTACAGCACCCGAAACACGCTCATCCTCACCTGTGCGCATATTGCGTGACGATACGCTTCAGGCATCTCTTGCAGGACTTTACCCTTGCGGCGAGGGAGCGGGATATGCCGGGGGAATACTTTCCTCTGCTGTTGACGGAATCCGCGTTGCGGAAGCAGTTCTAAAGCTTTAAAAACAAAGGAACAAGGAGTTTTGATATAATGACAACCGCAGCACCTGAGAAAAACTATTTGCGCATTTTCAGCTTTGTGAAAGAAAATGCAGTTATGAGCATTGCTTTGCTTGCTGCACTCATAACAAGCTTTATAGTACCTCCTGACCGCGAATATATCGGGTATTTCGATTTTAAAACACTGACCTGCCTTTTCTGCGTTCTTGCAGTAGTCTGCGCTCTGCGGAATATAAACTTTTTCTATGTTCTTGCGAGAAAGGTTGTATCTGTTTTCAGAAACGCGCGCCTGAGCGTACTTGCGCTTGTGTATATCACGTTTATCGGCTCAATGTTCATTGCAAACGATATGGCGCTTCTGACCTTCCTTCCGCTGGGATACTTTGTTCTCACGGCGACCAACAAAACAGAGTATATGTCTTTTGCCTTTATTATGCAGAACATAGCCGCAAACCTCGGCGGTATGCTCACTCCGTTCGGGAATCCGCAGAATCTTTATCTCTACACAAAGTTCGGCATCCCGACCGGGGAATTTATGCAGATAATGTTTCCGCCGTTTATCCTTTCGGTGCTGCTTATAACGGCTTGCTGTATAATTTTTGTTAAACCGGAGCCACTTTTCCTTTGCTATGCAAAGACTCCGCTCAACCCGCGCCGCACGTTTCTTTATCTTATACTTTTTATTCTTTCAATTGTTATTGTTTTTCGCGTTGTTCCGTATCAGCTCGGGCTTGTGGCCATCCCTGCGGTACTTTTTTTTGCAGACAGAAAGGCTTTACGCGCGGTTGACTATCCGTTGCTTTTAACATTTGTGTTTTTCTTTATTTTTGCAGGGAATATGGCGCGAATCCCTGCCGTGAACGCGCTTTTCTCATCTCTTCTTGAAAAAAGCACGCTTCTTTCGTCTATCCTTTCGTGCCAGGTGATAAGCAACGTTCCGTCTGCCATTCTTCTTTCGCAGTTTACGGAGGATTACGCAAATCTTCTTGTCGGAGTGAATATCGGTGGCGTGGGAACTCTTATTTCATCCCTTGCAAGCCTCATAACGTTTCGTGAGTACTTAAAGCATAATCCGGGAAAAGCGCGTCATTATATTATTATGTTTTGTGTGTTCAACTTTGCTTTTCTCGGTATTCTCACTGCATTTATGTATATCATATAATCATAAATATTTGGCACAAAGCGAGGTGTTCTGCTTTGGAAGAAAATAAAAAATTCAAGCTCGTTTCGGAATATACTCCGTCGGGAGACCAGCCGGAGGCTATCGCTGCACTTGCTTCGGGAATAGAAATGGGTCTTTCCGAGCAGACACTGCTCGGTGTTACAGGTTCGGGAAAGACCTTTACTATGGCAAATATCATAGAGCGTGTGCAGAAGCCCACGCTTGTGCTTGCACACAACAAAACTCTTGCCGCACAGCTGTGCTCGGAGTTGAAGGCATTCTTTCCCGAAAACGCTGTAGAGTATTTTGTATCTTACTTTGACTATTACCAGCCTGAGGCGTATATTCCCCATACAGACACCTATATCGAAAAGGACTCGTCAACCAACGAGGAGATTGACCGTCTGCGCCACAGCGCAACCGCATCGCTCGGTGAGCGGCGAGATGTCATTATTGTTGCCAGCGTTTCGTGCATTTACGGTCTCGGTGACCCCATAGATTATTCAAGTATGGTTATCTCTCTGCGCCCGGGCAAGATGTACGAGCGGGATGCGCTTATACGCAAGCTTGTTGAAATCCGCTATGAGCGAAACGACATTGCATTTGAAAGAAATAAGTTCCGCGTTCGCGGTGATACCGTTGAAATCTTCCCGGTTTATTCAAATGATACGGGAATACGTGTTGAGTTTTTCGGAGACGAGGTTGACCGGATTTCAGAAATAAACATCGTAACCGGTGCGGCAAAGCGCGAGCTTTCCCACGTTGCGATATATCCCGCATCACATTATGTTTCCACGCCGGAGAAGATGGCAAAGGCGTGTAACGACATTATTGACGAAATGGAAGTTTGCGTACGAGCGTTTGAAGGGGACGGAAAGCTTTTGGAAGCGCAGAGGCTGCGCCAGCGCACACAGTATGACGTTGAGATGATGCAGGAGCTTGGTTACTGCACGGGAATTGAAAACTATTCACGCATAATAAGCGGAAGAGAACCCGGCTCGCCACCCTTTACGCTTATGGACTATTTTCCGGACGATTTTCTGCTTATCGTTGACGAGTCGCATGTAACGCTTCCGCAGGTGCGCGGAATGTATGCCGGCGACCGTGCGCGAAAGGAAGTTCTTGTGAAATACGGCTTCCGTCTGCCGAGTGCGTTTGATAACAGACCTCTTAACTTCGGCGAGTTTGAAGAGCATATAAATCAGGTTGTTTACGTTTCCGCAACGCCGGGAGAGTATGAGCGTGAGCGCTCGGCAAATATCGCTGAGCAGCTTATTCGCCCGACTGGACTTCTCGACCCGGAGATTTCCGTGCGCCCGACAGAGGGACAGATTGACGACCTTATCGGAGAGATAAATGCGCGTGTTGAGAGAAAAGAGCGCGTGCTTGTAACAACGCTTACTAAAAAAATGGCAGAGGATTTAACGTCGTATCTTGAGAGCACGGGAATAAAGGTAAAGTATCTTCACCATAACGTTGAAACCATTGAGAGAATGGAGATAATCCGCGATTTGCGCCTTGGCACATTTGATGTGCTTGTCGGAATAAACCTCCTCCGTGAAGGACTTGATATTCCTGAGGTGTCGCTTGTTGCGATTTTAGATGCTGACAAGGAGGGGTTTCTCAGAAGCGAAACCTCGCTTATACAGACGATGGGGCGAGCTGCACGAAACGACCACGGCAAGGTTATTATGTATGCCGACAATATGACGGGCTCTATGCAACGCGCAATTGATGAAACCGAGCGCAGAAGACGTATTCAGTCTGCATATAACGAAAAGCACGGAATTGTTCCGAAAACCATAAACAAGGACATTGCAGAGCTTCTTGAAATATCGAAGGACGCAGGTGCCGCAAAGAAAGAAAAGCTTACCCGCGCAGAGAGGGAAGAGATGATACGCAAGCTCGAGCGGGATATGCGCGAAGCTTCAAAGATGCTTGAGTTTGAGTATGCGGCAATGCTCCGCGACAGAATAATAGAGCTTAGAGGTATGTGATATGAATAAAACAATTTATGTAAAGGGTGCAAGAGAACACAACCTTAAAAATGTTGATATAGAAATTCCCCGTGACAGCCTTGTTGTAGTGACGGGGCTTTCCGGCTCGGGGAAATCAAGCCTTGCTTTTGACACTATTTATGCCGAGGGGCAGAGAAGATATGTCGAGTCGCTTTCCTCGTACGCAAGAATGTTCCTCGGGCGTATGGAAAAGCCGGATGTTGACTATATCGAGGGTCTTTCTCCGGCTATATCAATCGACCAAAAGACAACTTCGAAGAATCCCCGTTCATCCGTCGGTACGGTCACGGAGATTTATGACTATCTTCGCCTTTTGTGGGCAAGAGCGGGAACGCCGCACTGCCCTGTGTGCGGAAAGGTGATTGAGCAGCAGACTGTTGACCAGATTAGTGATCGCATTCTCTCTCTTTCTGAGGGGACAAAGTTCCAGATTCTTGCACCCGTTGTTCGTGGACGCAAGGGTGAGCATGAGAAAGTATTTGAAGGTGCAAAAAAATCAGGCTATGTCCGTGCAAGAGTTGACGGAAACATCTATGACCTCTCCGAGGATATAAAGCTTGAGAAGAACAAAAAGCACAATATTGAGATAATAATTGACCGTCTTGTGATAAAAGAGGGCATAGAGACAAGGCTTGCAGATTCTATAGAAACCGCATCAAACCTCTCTGGCGGTATAATTTTGGTTGATGTAATCGGCGGGGAAGAGCTTATGTTCTCGCAGAACTATGCGTGCGAGGACTGTGGCATCAGTATTGAGGAGCTTACGCCGAGAATGTTTTCCTTTAACAATCCTCACGGAGCGTGCCCGGACTGTACGGGGCTTGGTACGCACTTAAAGGTTGACCCTGATATGATTATTCCGGATAAGTCAAAATCTATCCTTGAAGGCGCAATTCACGCCTCAGGCTGGACAAACGCCGCGCCCGGAACGATATGCAGAATGTACTATGACGGTCTTGCCGCGCATTACGGCTTTGAACTTGCAACTCCGGTTGGAGAAATTCCGGAGAAAGCCTATAACGCACTGCTTTACGGAACAAACGGTGAAAAAATCCCGCTTCATTATGAAAAATCCTACGGGCAGGGGGATTACACTCAGGCGTGGGAAGGTCTTGTGGCAAATCTTGAGCGGCGTTATCACGAGACGGCAAGCGAATATTCAAAAGCCGAGATTGAAGAATGTATGATAAGCACGCCGTGTGCGGCGTGCGGAGGGAAAAGGCTTCGCCGTGAGGCTCTTGCAGTTACTGTGGGCGATATAAACATTGCCGAAATGTGCGATATGTCGGTAAACGATGCACTTCATTTTATAAACAGCCTTGATGACAAGCTTGGCAAGAGGGAAAAGAAGATTGCCGAGCTGATCCTGCGGGAAATAAAGGCACGGCTTGGTTTCCTTAAAAGCGTAGGACTCTCGTATCTCACGCTTTCAAGAAGTGCAGGAACTCTTTCCGGCGGCGAGAGCCAGCGAATACGACTTGCCACGCAGATAGGTGCATCGCTTATGGGTGTTCTCTATATTCTTGATGAGCCGTCAATAGGATTGCACCAGCGGGATAACGACAAGCTCCTTGCAACGCTTTGTCAGCTTCGCGATCTTGGAAATACGCTTATAGTTGTAGAACACGACGAGGACACAATGCGCACGGCGGACTTTATTGTAGACGTAGGTCCGGGCGCAGGCGTTCACGGTGGAGAGATTGTAGCCGCAGGTAAGATTGAAGATATTATTGCAGAAAAACGCTCAATAACAGGTCAGTATCTTTCCGGCAAGAAAAAAATCCCCGTGCCCCAGCAACGCAGAAAGGGCACGGGAAAGTCACTGAAAATAATAGGTGCAAGCGAGAACAACCTGAAAAACATTGATGTTTCGATACCGCTCGGAAAATTCACCTGTATTACCGGTGTTTCCGGGTCAGGAAAATCCTCGCTCACCAATGAGATTCTGTATAAGCATCTTGCCCAGCAGCTCAACGGCGCAAAAACGCATCCCGGCAAGTTCAAAAGAATAGAGGGTATCGAGCAGCTTGACAAGATAATAGACATCGACCAGTCGCCAATCGGGCGCACTCCGCGTTCAAACCCCGCAACGTATACCGGAGTTTTCAACGATATACGAATGCTTTTTGCAATGAGTCCAGATGCGAAGATGCGCGGATATACCAGCAGCCGATTTTCCTTTAACGTAAAGGGTGGACGCTGTGAAGCGTGCGCAGGTGATGGTGTAAACAAGATTGAAATGCACTTTCTTCCGGATATTTATGTTACCTGCGATGTGTGCCACGGAAAGCGTTATAACCGGGAAACACTTGAGGTAAAATACAAGGGCAAAAATATATTTGAAGTACTTGATATGACGTGTGAAGAAGCGTGTGAGTTTTTCAAAAACGTTCCGAAAATCGCGCGTAAGATGCAAACGCTTTGTGATGTGGGGCTCGGTTATATAAAGCTCGGCCAAAGCTCAACAACGCTCTCCGGCGGTGAGGCACAGCGCGTAAAGCTTGCAACGGAGCTGTCAAAAAGAAGCACGGGCAAAACCATTTACATTCTTGATGAGCCGACAACGGGACTTCACGTTGCCGACGTTCACAAGCTTGTCGATATGCTTGCACGCCTTACGGACGCAGGAAATACGGTTGTTGTTATCGAGCATAATTTAGATGTGATAAAGTGTGCCGATCACGTTATTGACCTCGGTCCCGAGGGCGGCGACGGCGGCGGTGAGGTTA
>JAZQSB010000051.1:0-3039 GCA_045629885.1 Eubacteriales bacterium
CACTCCCTCATGACGTGATGCCTTATACGTGAAAAGCCTGCGCGGATAAAATTCCAGTGCCGTTCTCACCAGTGATTTTTCAAGTTCCGGAAGCGTGCGGCGCAGAATAAGCTGTTTTGACCTCGGATATTGCAGTGCAAAAAGCAATGCATCAACAAGCTGACCGTATGACTTTCCTCCCCCTGCAGCACCTCCAAAAAGCACCTCGCCTGACTTTGCATGAATAAAATCTCTCTGGCGCGGAGTTATGTTAATTTCCATCCGGGTCGTCAAGCACCCTCACAACGACATCAAATTCCTGTCCCTTTTCGTTTTGCTCCTCTCCGTCATCGCAAAGAAGCTTCTCAATGAATTCTGCCGCTTTTAGGTCTCCCTCAAGACCTTTCTTCACCTGCGCGAGGGCAATAGCCTGCAAAACACTCGGTGATTTTTTTACGCCAACCGGAACCCCGAGTTTTTTAAGGTATGACGGCTCAACCTTTTTGCGCACGATTTTTGCAAGCTCTCCTCTTATTGTCCCTTTTGCATGTGCCATGCTCTCACCTCCTCTCCATGCAAAAAAAGTGCACACCAAAAGGGTGTACACTCTTCAGGCTGTGATAATCATACCACACTTTTTATTTTTCGGGTTGCCAAGTTTTTGCCAAGTTTTTGCCAAAATATTGCCAAATTCCTGCCACTTTTTTGCCAGATTTTTGCCAAATCCAGCCTCATTTTCGGCTTGGTTTCAGCATTTCTTCTTCCCGATCTGCCAGAACGCAACTGCACTTGCCGCCGCAACGTTAAGCGAATCCACGCCGTGTGCCATAGGTATTTTTACCGTGTAGTCGCAGTCGGCAATTGTCTTTTCTTTAAGTCCGTCGCCCTCTGTTCCCAAAACTATTGCAAGTTTTTCCTGGCTAAGAAGTTCTTCGTCATCTATACTGCGTGAGTTATCGCACAGTGCCATTGCCGCGGTTTTAAAGCCATAACTGCGAAGCGTTTCCTGCCATGGCTCGTCCATTTTAAAGAACGTCCACGGAATTTGGAACACCGTACCCATGCTAACGCGCGCCGAGCGTCTGTAAAGTGGATTTGAACACCCCGGAGTGAGAAGTACTGCATCCATCCCAAGTGCCGCAGCACTCCTAAAAATTGCTCCTACGTTGGTAGGATTCATCACCTCTTCAAGAACGACAATCCGCGTGGCATCGCGGCATACTTCTTCTACCCGCAAAAGAGGAGGACGAAGCATGGCACAAAGCATTCCGCGCGTAAGCTTATATCCCGTAAGCTGTGTAAGCACATTAAACTCCGCCGTATAAACCGGGATATTTCCACATCTGGCAATAACGTCCTTCGCCTCTCCGTTTATGTGATTTTTCTCGCACAGAAACGAAAGCGGAACACATCCTGCGTCGAGCGCCCGCTCAATAACCTTGGGGCTCTCTGCAATAAACTGCCCCTTCTTTGGTTCCTCACGGTTTAAAAGCTGTGCTTCCGTAAGCCGTGCATATACATCAAGCTCCTGTGCGTGAAAATCCTCAATTTGAATAACATTTTTCATGCTTTTTCTTTCCGTCCCATTGTTTTCATATAATATATAATACAACATTATCCGCCAAAAATCAATAAACAGAAAAGAGCTGTTTCAAAACGAAAATGCACTGAAAATAACGTAGAAGAAACGTATTTGGAAAAAATAAAATAATTTTTTTAAATTTGGGGAAAATAAATTCAAATTAAGTATTTACTTTTAAAGAAATGTGTGGTAAAATGTTATAGCATGCTAATGTGCCGTAGTTTCGGCTACACACACAAAAGCACCCATGCCCGCGTCGCGGTTTTCGGGAAAATACGCCCGTTTTATGCGGGGAGTTCACCCGCCGGATACTTCGACCGTGGCAAATAAATTAAAGAAAGGTGAAAGCAAAATGATTCTCAAAGAGAAAAAGACTGAGGTTATCACGAATAACCGCCTCCACGACACCGACACAGGTTCACCGGAGGTACAGATCGCTATCCTTACACAGCGTATCTCTGAGCTCACAGAGCATCTTAAGGTACACCACAAGGATAACCATTCCCGTCGCGGTCTTCTCAAGATGGTAGGTAAGCGCCGTAGCTTGCTCAACTATCTCCAGAGGAAAGACATTGAGCGTTATCGCGCAATCGTCGCAAAGCTCGGACTCCGTAAGTAAGTTCGAAGTTGTCCCCCGGACGGGGCTCCGTCCGGGGGATTTAAAGCATTATCCCAAAACGCGAAGCTTTCCCGCACAATGGTTTTTAGCAATTGGAGTGTTTGTTAAAACGCTTTGACACCCGCTCCAAGTGCTAAACCCACTTCGGGAAAGCTCCGGAAAATAATAATAAAGGAGCGAAAAGAAAATGAAAGAAATGGTTTTTTCCAAGAACAGAGTGTTCGAAACCGACTTTGCCGGCAGAAAGCTTGTTATTGAGACCGGCAAGATGGCAGGTCTTGCAAACGGCTCCTGCCTTGTGCGCTACGGCGAAACTGCAGTTCTGGTTACTGCAACGGCTTCTGAAAAGCCGCGTGCTGGGATTGACTTTTTCCCGCTCGCTGTTGACTTTGAAGAGCGCCTTTACGCTGTAGGCCGCATCCCGGGAAGCTTTATGCGCCGTGAGGGACGTCCCAGCGAACGCGCTATCCTCACTTCCCGCCTTATTGACCGTCCGATCCGTCCCCTTTTCCCGAAGGATCTCCGCAACGATGTTGCAGTTTCCATTACGGTTCTTTCTGTAGATAACGACTGCGCACCAGAAATTGCAGGTATGGTAGGTACGTCCATTGCTCTCTCAATTTCCGACATCCCTTGGAACGGTCCGATTGCCGGCGTTTCCATCGGCTATGTTGAAAACCAGTTTGTCGTCAACCCTACAAGCGCACAGAGAGAAAAATCAAGCCTCAACCTCACCGTTGCAGGCTCTGCAGAAAAAGTTGTTATGATTGAAGCCGGTGCAGACCAGATTGCTGACGATGTTATGTTTGATGCAATTATGCTTGCACACGAGGAAATAAAGAAAATCGTTGATTTTATC
>JAZQSB010000052.1:0-4392 GCA_045629885.1 Eubacteriales bacterium
ACAGGCTTTTTTATGAGGTTGCGGAAGAATTGCCATATTGCGGCGTGGTTTCGTCAAAGGGTCTCACAATGAAGCCTGACGGCATACATTTTGATTCAAAGTCTCTCCGCGAATTCGGGAGAAGATATTTTGAAAAATATATTGAAATTGCAAGCAGATAGGAGTACACCTCAATGACAACAATCCTTCTTGTCCGGCACGGAGAGAGCGCGGCAAACCGCGATAACGTTTTTGCAGGGAATTATGATGCAGAGCTTCTCCCTCGCGGATATGAGCAGGCACGTCTTACGGCACAGTACATAAAGGAAAACTTCGCTGTAGATGCCGTATATTCAAGCGACCTTTCACGCGCATATAATACTGCATTGTGTATCGCCGGAGAGCTTGACCTTCCGGTTACGGCTGACAGGCGCTTCCGCGAGATTGATGCAGGTGTGTGGGACGGTGTTGCGTTCAAGCAGATTATAAAGGACTATCCGCAGGAATTTCAGGCTTGGGTGTCCGATATCGGACACAGCGTGTGCCCAGGCGGGGAAAACATTCAGGAGCTTGGTGAGCGCATTATGTCAGCGCTTTGCGAGAGGGCTCGTGAGAACGACAGAAAAACTATTGTAATTGCATCGCACGCAACTTCCGTGCGTGTTGCGTACGCCCTTGCAAAATATGGGAAAGCTTGTGATATGGAAAAGCTTTCGTGGCCGTCAAATGCATCTGTTTCCGTTCTCTATTACGATAACGGAATATGGAACACCGGAGAATACAGCATTGACGGGCATATGGCAGATATACGAACCGCTCTGCCGGAAACAGTTTAAAAGATAAAAAGCGCAAGCATCTGCAAAGTTGGGTAAACCCGTATTGCAGATGCTTATTTTTATAATTTTCAATCTTCAAAATCAAATACGGCGCGTCCGGAATCGAGCTTTAAGTATGCCGAGAAGCTTTTGCCGGTGCGGGGGGAGATAAAGCCTTCTATTTTATGGCTTTTTCCGGTTTGGAGAAGCGTGCGGACATTTGAAATTGATATCACGCGTGAGCATATAACGTTTTTTATGCCGAATTTGCACCCGTTTTCCTTGTAACCCGTGCAACCGTAACCAAAGCTTGTGCGCGAAACATCGCAGCCGCATAAGGGGCATTTTCCTGCAATATCACCCCAAAAGCCATCGTCGGTATCAAGCTCGGGCGGCTGCGGCTTTTGCTCGAACACCTCACAGATTTCGCGCTTTGCAAGCTCAATGCTGCTGTTAATATCAAACTCGCCGCGGAACACTTTTTTGAGAGCTTTGCCTACCTCGGCAGTTTTGTATTTGTCCATATTGATGTTCATCCGCGCGAGCGATTCTATAAGATTTTCGCCGTCGGGCAAAATTTTATAAACATCCTTTTTAAGCTCGATATATCCGCTTTTTTTGGCATTGTCTATTATGCCTGTGCGTGTGGCCTCGGTTCCAAGCTCAAGTCCCTCGAAAATTGCTTTGTATTCTTCGTCATCATTCTCTTCATCAGATGCCTTCTTTTTTTCCTCGCGGAAGGGGTTTTTGAGATAGTTGTTAAGTGTTTCTATAGTATAGTGTTTGGGTGGTTGTGTTTCCTTTTCGGCAGGCTTAAAGTCAATATTCACCTCATCACCTTTTTCAAGGGGTGGTAGGATTTTGTCTTTTTTTGCGTAATCATCGTATTTCGTCCATCCGGGTTCCGTGATAATCGTGCCTTTTAAGTTAAATTCCTCAAGAGCGCCAGCATTTATCGTTATCTCTGTCTTTTCCACAACGCAGTCTTCTGAGCAGAAAACAGCTACGAACCGGCGCATGATGGTTGAGTATACGGTAAACTCTTCCGGAGACAGGTCTGATTTTTTGGGAATCTTATGAGTGGGCGTAAGAGCAGAGTGTGATTCAATTTTCGAGTCGTCAAATATGGTTTTGCCGTCTTTAAATTTAACGGGATATCCGATTTTAGAGACGGCATCAAGAATATTTTTCACCTTGCCTTTTTCAGCGGTTGCAAGGTATTCCGAGTTTGTTCGCGGATAAGTTACATAGCCGCGCTCATATAGATCCTGAACTATTTTAAGACTCTGCTCCATCGGCATTTTGTACTTCTTGCCCAGAACATTCTGCAATTTTGTGAGGGAATAAAGCTTTCCGGGGCGCATGGTGTCTTTCTTCCTCTTTTTTGAAGTGACAACAGCGCGCACCACGTTGTATTTATCGCACATCTCCTGAGCACGGCGCAGTTCGTTTTTTGCAAACTGCTGCTTTGACTGAAGCTCAATTTCTTCGCCGTTTGTTTCTGCTTTGCTCACCAGGGCATAGTAGATGTCGGGTTTAAAATTTCTTATTGCCATATCACGCTCATATATCGCTTTTACGATTGGAACGATAACGCGCCCGACGCGAAGGAGTCTGCCGTTTTTAAGCGTTGCATACCGTGTTAGATTCACGCCGTAGAGCCAGTCGATGTACGTCCTTGCATAACCCTCATTTGCAAGGTTTTCATACTCCGTTTCCGGCTTCATCTCGGAAAGGGCAGTACGGATTGTTTCAGGTGTCTGGTCGGGAAGCCAGAGGCGCATAAAAGGCTTTTCGGCTGAAAGAGCCTGAGTTACGCAGGTGCGGACTATTATCTCGCCTTCGCGGTCAGCATCGCCTGCGTTTATTATCATATCAACATCTTCGCGGTTTATGAGCGCTTTTATTGTTTCAAACTGCTTTACAACGCCACTATCCGCTTGCTTTGTGTGCGCATCGCGCTTAAGCTCAAATACGAATTTATCCGGAAAGCAAGGAATGTTTGTGCGTGACCAACGAAGGCTTCCGTCAGGATTGGGGTTATAATGCTCAATATCCGCAAGAGAGAACAAATGACCGAAAACCCATGTTACTATGTATTCCTCACCAAAAAGAAAACCGTCACCGCGGCTTTTTGCACCGATACTCCCGGCGATATTGCGCCCGAGGCTTGGCTTTTCTGCAATTATGAGTTTCACGGTTTGCACCCTCTTTCTGTTAAGAACTTTGGTAAAAAGCAAGAAAAACCTCCCTTGCCTTAAAGGGAGGGGCTTTTCTTTTATCTTCCGTCGATATAGTCACACGCAGCAAGCGCGGCGATTGCACCGTCCGCTGCAGCAGTTGCGACCTGACGTATCTTTTTCACACGGCAGTCGCCGGCGGCGAATATGCCGCGGGCTGAGGTGATGCAGTCCTCGCCCGCCTCGGCATAGCCGCGCCCATCTAACGACAAAATACCGGAAAAAATCTCATTCTGTGGGACAAGCCCGATTGCCACGAACATTCCGTCAACGGAAAGGAGCGTTTCTTCGCCGCTTTGCTCATTTGCTACGGTAATGCCCGTAAGCTCACCCTCGCCGTGGAGGGATTTTACAACAGTGCCGAGAATAACCTCGATGTTTTCACGCTCATAAAGCTGCTGTGAGAGCTTTTCTTCACCTGTAAGGAACTCAAGGTTTTGAACAACATAAACCTTTTCTGCAAGATCGGAGAGAAGGAGCGCTTCCTGAAGAGCAGAGTTTCCGCCGCCGATAACGGCTACGGTTTTCCCTTCATAAAACGCACCGTCACAGACAGCGCAGAAGGAAATGCCTTCGCCCACATAGCTTTCCTCGTTCGGAAGTCCGAGAAGTCTGTGGCGTGCGCCGGTTGCGATAATCACGGTTTTGCCTTCAAACTCACCGCTGTCGGTAACAACGGTTTTCACATCGCCATCGCGCAGAGACAAAACCTCTGCCGCTTCAACGTCTGCGCCCTGCTCAAGCACCTGCTCGACGAGCTTTTCGGCAAATTCGTTTCCCGTTACACTAAAAAAGCCGGGGATGTTTTCAACCTTCGGAGAATATGTAATCTGTCCGCCGAAGCTGCCCTTTTCAATAACAAGCACGCTCTTGTTTGCGCGCCTTGCGTAGAGGGCGGCGGTAAGCCCTGCCGGGCCACCGCCGATTATTATAATATCATACATAATATAATCCCTACAATCTTTTCTTTATGCGTTAAGCATCTTTTTGATATCAGAAACACCGGTATACTTTGTGACCTCACCGTTTCTGACAACTGCAAGCGTGGGTGCCTGCTTGATGCCAAGTGCTTCTGCAAGCTCTTTGTTCTCATTTGCAAGAAGCTTCTTGTAGTCTACCCCTGCTTTGTCAAGTGTTGCACATGCAATCTTGCAGTTGGGGCAGGTTGCAGTTGTGAAGAGGTAGTTGCCGTCTTCTGTTTCTTTCTTTTCGGGAGCAGCGGCACAAACCTCTACCTTTTCCTCGCTGCCGTTTCTTGTAAGCTTGGAGTTTTCTATGTCGTAGACCTTTCTGTCTTTGTATTCCTGGCTCTTTCCGTCGTTCCAGTTCTGAACCGGACGGTAATAACCGGTGATACG
>JAZQSB010000053.1:0-2362 GCA_045629885.1 Eubacteriales bacterium
ACTTCCTTTTTCCGACGGTATGGAGAATACCTCCGTATCTCCCGATACGAACGCCCCTGCAGGCAGTGATTTAGTAAAAATATGGGCAACGGTTTTTTCTGTTTTTGCATAGGTGGATGCCCCGCCGCATTTGTAAATTTTAGACGAGCCGTCGTCAAGGCTGATCAGACACAAATCAATAGCGGCAAGCGTTTCGGAAAAAGCACAAAGGAGCATCGCATTGATAAGATTAATTGCAGTCTGCGGGTCAATTCCCGTTTCGAGTAACCGCATAAGAAGACTTGCTGAAGTTTTGCTTTCCTCGCGTGCAATTTCACCGCTTCCCATACCGTCGCAGAGGATGATTGCATAAGTGTGACGGTCAAGGAGAGAATACATAACATAGTCGCCGCTTACTTTTCTGTTGGCTTTTATAGCACCTGCAACTGCAGTTGTAATTGAAAATGACGGCTTGACCACATAACTGCACCAACAGTCCCCGCAACTGCGTATTCCCGTGCGGACAAACGGCATACTGAATGTTTCCTCAAGCACTTTGCAAACGGCATTTTCGCATCTGCCGAAGCCACCGCAACTGTCAAGCTTTATACGGACGGTAGTATTTTCGTTGCTTCCGCTGACATACACGTTTCCGGAAATAATTCCTTCTTTGCGAAGCCTGCATTTTACATCGTCGGAAGCGGCAGCATCACACTCCGTTTCAGAGAGAATCATCTCGCCGCTTTTCCCTAAAATATTGCCGATTGAGGAAAATCCCGAATAAACAGCTTCGCGGAAATCGCTGATTTTCTCGCTCCACAGACAGTCGTTTTTATATACTTCGTACATTCTTGAAAACTGTGTTACAAACTGCTCTTTGCGAAGACAATGCTCGGGTGCATTCTGCGCCGTGACTTCCTCGCCGTTGTGCAGACTCTGACAAAGAACGTCCATTGAACTTTTTGTTGCATTGATGTCGCGTCCCCAGCAGTATTTGCGAAGTCCGCAGCTTCCGCACGTCTTATGCGCGGTACGTTTGTAAAGCAGGATTGCATTATTATCCTCTGTGTTGCGGAGATTGAAGATTTTGCGGAAATCCGTTTCAAGACTTTCCACGGTTTTCTGTGCATAGGAAAGTCTGTTTGCGGCTATTTCAAAAGCCGGTGGGGAATACCCTGAAAAGTGATTGATAGAGTCAAACACCCTTTGCGGTACACAATACAGAATAACAGCGGCAACAGCCGTATCAAAAATATTTATAAGCACCTCAGTTGAGCCGTTTGAAAGTATTGTCACAACGGCATTTGCCATAATGAATGAAATGCACGCCGCCCATTTACCATGTCGTGCGGCGTAGCCTGCGCATAGTCCGGATAATGCAAACGAGGCGGCACACGCGTCAATTCTTCCGCGGCTGAGGCAACACACAATTCCCATTATTATTCCTGCACTGCATCCGTGAAGACTGCCGAATCTGACTGCAAAAAGAAGTACACATAAAACACAAAGCACACCGGTTACTGAAATAACTCCGCCAATTCCGGCATTCCCGAAACCGCACAGAATACCGCCCGTGAAAAATGCAACGGAAACAGTTTCTTCAGATGTCAGGCTGTGACGTAGCTTCAAAGAAAATATCAGAGGTATAGCAACTGAAAATGCCCTTACCGCAAGCCATATTGTTGCTGTTTCCACAATCAGTATAACCGTGTCATATATAAGCGGAACTCTGAATGTGGTATCGGCGAAAAGAAGAAAAAAACCTGAAACAAGAACACTCGCCGATGCGATAAGTGCTGAAATTTTTCCGGTTTTAAGTTTTGAAGGAATAAATCGTTCCTGCATAAGCGCGAAAACGGTTATTGCAATTATGTATTTTCCGACACCGATAAGTCCGACTCCCGAAACGGCAAGTCCCAGAATTGCGCTGAATGCAACCGCATAGGCGTTTTTGCCTGAAAACATAGCTGCCGCCATTGCGTACCCCAGCGGATGCACACCGCCGATAAGTGATGTGCGTGAGAGTAAAAATGCACATATGCATTTTGTTGCAGTCTGCCACGGAAAATTACTTTTCAGGCTTTCTGAGATTTTAACTTCGTGAAAGCTTCGTTTTCTTCCGCTTCGTTTTTTCATTGGTTTCAGTAAAGTTCTGCTCATTAGTGAATCACCCTTTCAAAAAACATAACTATATTTTAACAGTATGAAGAAGTGAATTTTGTCAAACGGTGCACATTATAAAAAAACTTTTCGCCAAATATAAATAAAATGAAACAAAAAGATTGATTAATCAGCTATAAAATGATAAAATATTATTTATTGGAAGGAGGCGGTATGTCGATGGAAAAAAGAATAGTTACGGGCATACTTGCCCACGTTGACT
>JAZQSB010000054.1:0-2735 GCA_045629885.1 Eubacteriales bacterium
TATCAAGATTGTTGTACAATGCTTCAGGCATAAAAGCCGAGCCTTCATCCTGTGTGGCTTTAGGCGGGGTCGGGAAAATACCATATAAAATTAATAATATTGAAAATGCTACTCACCTTGTATGGCTTACAGGCGGGAGTCTTGTTCCGGATGATGAGTGGGAAAAGATAGGGATAAGGTAATTTTTATCCTTATCCTGACAAAAACATGGCAAAGCTTTTTAATCAAGAGATAGAAAAAAGTGATTCCATATTGCCAAAAAATAAAAATTTTTGCAAAAATAAGGGAGAAAAAGCATGGATATCAAAGAACAGCTTTCACTGTTTCATAATAACCCCGTTGTTGCGTGGCATGAGCACATAAACTATTCGAGTAGTATAGGTAATCCGAATTACGAATATGCGGATAAATTTATGGAGACAGTTGATATGCTCGGAATAGATAAGGTTGTGTCATCCGTTCCTATTGCAGAAAAAAGAGCCTGCACACCTGAGCGGTTTTGCGGAGCGAATGATCTTATGAATGAGATGGCAAAGCGCTACCCGGGCAGAGTCTACGGAATGGCGTTTGTAAATCCTGGCTACCATGATGCGATGCTATGTGAGATAGAGAGATGTGTAAAGGGATTTGGGTTTGTAGGTGTCAAGCTTTACCACCAGTATTGGATGGATGACCCAACGCAGTTTGCGCTTGTAGAGAAGTGCATAGAGCTTGATGTTCCGATACTTATGCATTGCGGATATGTTATGGATTCGCAGACGAAAATGTTGCAACCGCGCCTTTCAAACGGTGTACATATGGCAAACATCGCACGCCGTTATCCCGAAGCAACCTTCATTATGGCGCATATTGGTGGCGGCGGTGACTGGCAGTGGGAAATAAAGGCAATTGCCGACTGCAAAAACGTGTATGCCGACATTGGCGGAAGCATATATGACCGCCCTCTCATCGAAGAATCTGTCCGTTATCTCGGTGCCAACAGGCTTCTTTTTGCGACAGATGGGGCGTGGAGCTCGGGCGTTTCAAAAATCCTCGGCGCAGACATTTCTGATGAGGATAAAAAGACCATCCTCGCAGGATATGCGTTCAGCAAATACCTGGAAAGGACGGATAAGTAATTATGTTTATAGATATCAGTACATATGTGGGACACTGGCCCTTTCGAAACCTTAAATACAACACGCTTTCCGGGCTCGACGAGCTGGCACAGCGCTATGGGATAACCCATATGGTTGTTGCAAACTTAAACGGTCTTTTCTACAAGGACGCAAACACGGCAAATATCGAACTTCTCTCAGAACTTGATGTGTATAACGGCAAAACCTCTTTTCTTCCGATGGCAATTGTCAATCCGACGTATCCAGCGTGGGAAAAGGATGCACAAGATATGATAAAGGCAGGCTTTACGGGATTTGAGCTTGCGCCTGTTTATCACGGCTATTTGCTCGGTCCCGAAATTCTCTTTGACGAATGCAGCCCCAAGCACCGCGCGCTTGATGTCATAAAGCTCGCAGAAGAACTTGATGTCCCGGTCAGAATTTGCGCAGGCTTTGAGAACTTTCGCGGTAGGAGTGCGCTTGACAATTACAAAAACCTCACCGGCGAGGACTACTTCGCGCTTCTTGCGAAGAATGAAAACGTCCACGTCTTTGTAACAAGCTTTTCTCCGCTTGCCACAGGCGAGCACTTAGGAAAGCTTCTTGAAACACGCAAAAACACGTATTTTGATACAAGCCAGTATTTTGATACGTTTAATAACAAAACTGCCGAAGACACAATGAAAATCATTGACAGCTCACAGCTTTGCTTCGGTTCGCTGTCTCCGTTTAACTATATGGAGGCGAACCTTCTCCGTATGGAATTCACACCGGCATTTGACGCAGAGAAAATGAAAATCAACGCAAGCCGCGCGTTTAAAAATCTGTAAAGTAAAGGATTGATCTAACATGAATATAAAAGAAATAATTTCCTCACTTTTTAACTGCAGTTTACCGAAGAATGTTGAGGAAGTTGAATTTACCGGAGTATATGTAAAATATGACGGAAAAGACGCCGTTGTCGGTGGGAACACAATACCTGCAAGGTGCCGTGCATACACGCTTCTTGCAAAAGGTATTTTCGAGGGAAAGAACAGCTTTGAAATTTCCGAGAAGCCATCGTTTAAAACGCTCGGTGCAATGATTGATATGTCACGCGGTGGCGTTATGCGCGCAGAGTCTGTAAAGAAGTATATAAAATATCTTGCTGCACACGGATATAATATGCTCATGCTCTATACCGAGGATACTTATGAGGTGAAGGAGTATCCTTATCTCGGTTATCAGCGCGGGAGATATACGTTGGAAGAGCTGCGCGATATAGACGACTTTGCTACGTCTTTTGGCATTGAGGTCATTCCGTGCATACAGACGCTCGGACACATGGAACAGTTCCTGCGTTATCCGATAAACGATAACATTGCCGAAAACGCGCGTGTTCTCCTTGTCGGTGAGCAAAAGACCTATGAATTTATAGAGTGCTGTATTAAAACAATGCGTCAGGCCTTCCGTTCAAAGCGTATTCACATTGGCTGCGATGAAACAGCCGGACTCGGCCTTGGCCAGTATCTTGTGAAAAACGGAATGCGTGACCGCTTTGAAATATTCTCCGAGCATCTTGAACGCGTGACGGAATTGTGCAGAAAATATGACTTCCACCCCATGATGTGGAGCGATATGTATTTCTCCCTGGCAGAG